>JAJZDO010000404.1 GCA_021805955.1 Acidobacteriota bacterium | reverse complement strand
GCCCCAGTCGCGAAAGGATTCGACCAGCGTTTTCAGCAGCGGGGAATTGGTCAGCACCGCGCCGCCTTCCCCCATGGTGATGTGGTGCGCGGGATAGAAGCTGACCGTTGCAAGGTCGCCGAAGGTGCCGACTTTCTGGCCTTTGAAAGTCGCACCCAGCGCATCACAACTGTCTTCAATCAGCCATAGATTGTGTTGCTTGGCGAACCTGGCCACGCGATCCAGATCGTAAGGGTTGCCCAGTGTATGGGCAATCATAATGGCCCGCGTGCGCTCGCTGAGCGCCGCTTCGAGCTGCGTGGCGTCCGCCTGGTAGGTAGGCACGGCAATGTCGATGAATACGGGCACACAGCGGTTCTGGACGATCGGATTGACAGTGGTGGGAAACCCGGCGGCCACAGTGATGACTTCATCGCCCGGTCGCAGCGCGCGGTCGCCCAGCTTGGGAGAAGTAAGGCACGAGAATGCGGCAAGATTGGCGGACGAGCCGGAGTTGACCAGCGATGCGCCGCGGACATCGAAATAGCGGGCGAACTGCCGCTCGAATTGTGCCGCGAACCTGCCCGTGGTCAGCCAGCAGTCGAGCGAAGCATCGATCAGGTTCTTCAGGTCAGATGCATCAAGCACCTTGCCAGACACCGGCACGTTGGATTGGCCGGGGACGAAAGGCTGCGCGCTGAATTTCTCTTCGAAGTAGCGTTCCGCAAGGTCAAGTATCTGCTCGCGAAGTTGCTGGCTGCTGTCGCCCATGCCTCCATCCTAATATAGCGGGATGGCGTGGAGGGCTATCGGCCGGCGGCCGGCCCGGCATCCCGCAGGTAGCGACTTGCCTGCGCGGCGGAACAGACGATCAGACCTTCAGAGACCATCTCCCGCAGCTTGGGAACCAGTTGTTCGATCTTTTCCGGAGTATCGACGACCGTCATCATCATGGGAGCGTCCTGCGAAAAGGACCATAGACTGGAACGATGAACGGTTGAACTGGCGCCATATCCCTCCGTTCCACGAAACACCGTGGCGCCGGCAATTTGCAGAGAAATGCAACGCTCAATCAACGCCTGATGCAAAGGCTTGTTCTTCCACTTGTCCCGTTCGCCAAAAAATATCTGCAGCACCTGCGCTTTCCATTCGGTTTTCACGGCCGATCTCCTTTGTGTAGCGCGAGCGCGCACGACGCTCCGTCTAGTGCAACATTCGAGTCTAGTGCAACATTAGAGCTGGCGTAAGGTGATGTCGTCATCCTGAGGTCGCCGCGGCGACCTCAGGACCTCCGCATTTCGAGAAAGAGCAATGCTCGATACCAAGATTCTTCGCTGCGCTCAGAATGACGAATTTCTCGTTGCCTTACAGTGACTGCGGTTTTGCTCTAAACTGCAGTCTCGCGATGGGAATAGGCGACAAGAGTCGCATCGGAAATCACCACCAGGCCTTGTTCAATCATCTGGTCCAGCAACGGTGCTAGCTGCTGGATCTTGTCCCGCTGCTCGACAACAGAAACCACGATCGGCAGGTCGCTGGAGAGACGGAAGACCTTCTCTTTATGGATTTCTCTCTTGACGCCGTAGCCAATCGTTCCGCGAGCGACCGTCACTCCGGAGATATCGTTGGAGCGAAAGGCGTCCACCAACGCCTCATGCAGCGGCATTCCATTCCAGCGATCGCTCTCCCCTATATAAATCGTCATTAAAGCAACCGGACCTGCCAGCTTGGCAGCGGTGCGCCTGGCCTGCGTGGAGGCAGTTGTGGGTTGAAGAATGGTCGTTTCCTGGACTTCAATCGTCCCATTGCCAGCCAGTTCCCGCAGCTTGCCCATCAAGCTGTCCACTTTGTCTTTGGCGTCAAGAAATTGGATGACGACCGGCAGTCGGTCGGAAAGCTCGACGGAACTGCTGGAGCGCAATTTGTGGTCCGCTCCAAAACCGGCGGAGCCTTTGGTGGCGATTGCGTTCGCAATTCCCCGGTAAAACAGGAAATTCAAAATTGCCGCGGAGATCGGGATTCCCCGGTGCGACTCACCGTCGGAGATATAGACGGAAACCTTGACTGCTGGAACACGATCTCGCATATGGATTCCCCTGCTTGTCCGCCGGCTAGGCCATCATCTTTCCAATTGCCGACCCAGCCCATACACAGGCGAAGCCCACCAGCACGCTCGCCATTACGTAAAGAACGGGGACGGGCCAGCCGCCACTCCTGTAACCGGAAAAAGCTTCAAACTCGAAGGATGAGAATGTCGTATATGCTCCGACGAAGCCAATGGGCAGCAGATACCGCCACGCCGGATTGACGTTCAAACGCTCATTCAAAATCGTCAGCAAAACGCCGATGAGAAAGCAACCGGTCATGTTGATCGCGAAAGTGCCGTAGGGGAACCGGGAGCCGAACCGGTCTGAAATGTAGGTATCGACCCAAAGCCGGGCCATGGCGCCAAAGAACCCGCCAATCCCGGTCAACAGATATTTTTGCAAGCGCGTCGTCCTCCCGGTTCCTCAAAAAAATCGTGAGCAGAAAAAATTTCGTACATCTGCTCGATTTTCGATGAGGCTGCCGAAGACACAACTCCGCGGCAGCCGTCGCTACCAGGAGTCATCATCTGTCCGGCACAGGGTGGACAGCGGTTTAGGTGAACTCCATCACCTATCCAATGCAACTACCATGATCTTTCCAGTTTGAGGATAAGTCAAGCGCCGGCGCGCTGCGAAAAGCGGGATTGAGATGTCGCGATCCGATCGAGGGTTGCCTGTGCGATGCGACGGTATCGAACGGAAATGTTGCGATCGCTGGTCCAAGGTGCAAGGGAAAACTGCATCCTATTACTAGTGTCAAGGAAGCATCTATTTACGTAGTCTCAACTAGCAGGCAACGATCCATTGGCGGACTTGCCGGATTGAAACTTCGCACGGTCCAACGCGGTAGATATTCAACAGGTACGGAGGGAATTCATGAAGACGAATAAAACGATTATGGCTTTTGCAGCAGCATTGGCAATGTCGGGCGTTATGGCGATGGGCCAGCAGGGCGGCACTGCAGGAAGCGGGTCGGCAGGCGGCGGTATGCAGCAAGGCAGCGGCTCCACTGCGGGCGGCGGCATGGGCAACGGCGCGCAGGGCTCCGGCGGAATGCAGAATGGAAGCATGGGCAATGGCTCGCAGGGTTCCGGGAACATGCAGGGATCGATGGGCAAGAAAAAGGGCCACCATCACCACCATCATTCCAAGAAGAACGGTTCGATGGGAGCGGCTGGCTCGGGTGCTTCTGGAAGCAGCGCGGGCGACAGCGGTTCCGGCGGAGCAACACCGACTACACCTCACTAAACGACACGACTTACCTGGAAGGTCACATCGCGCGCTCGCACATCCCCAGTGCGGGCGCGTAGCTTTTGCGTCAAGCGCAGAACACCCTTCCTTCTACTTGGCGAAGATAATGGAATACAGCAGCACCGCCAGCACCAGTCCGCTGACCGCGACGTAGAGTTTGTCCCGCTCCAGCGCGAACGCGCCCACCAGAAAAGCCACGCGGGCCACCGGTGTGGCGATCAGCAGCAGAATCCCCACCTGGATGATCGCCAATGGGTTGCCATGGAAGGCATCGGGAAACAGTTCCCGAATATGACGCAATTTCCCATTGATCGAATGAAAGGTGCGATAGTCCGGCATGGATGTCGAATGATGGGCGAGATAAAGCACCAGCCCGATGAAAGTGACTGCGGATGAGAGCAGCACGCCGCCGCGCAGCACCTGGCCGATGATGATGTCCACTTGCTGATCGCTCGGTTGCCGCATGGCTATACCTTTCCTATGATGCCGTTATAGATCATTTCCACCGCAAGGAAGAAAATCACGGCGGAAAATATCAAACGAAGCGATTTGACCTTGGACTTGACCAGAATCTTGGCCCCCACCATGGAGCCGATCAGCACCCCGATCATGACCGGCGCCGCCAGAGTTGGGTCGATGTAGCCGCGCCGCAGATAGATGCCGGCACTGGCCGCCGCCGTCACGCCGATCATAAAGTTGCTGGTTGTGGTCGAGACCTTAAACGGAATGCGCATGATGTGGTCCATCGCCAGCACCTTCACGGCCCCCGAGCCGATTCCTAAAAGCCCTGAAAGCGTGCCCGCGCCAAACATGGTGGCGAAGCCGCCGGAGATGTTCTTCACAGCGTATTGCTGATCTTTTCCGTCCGGGCCGGGAAATTTGCCGTTCATTTTCAGCCGGTCCGACCATGTATTCCGCGGCACGGTCTGGTCGTCATGCCCATGGAGGGAAAGATAAACTGAGTAGAGCAGCACGACTCCGAAGACGATCGCGATGCCGCGCGTCGGGGTGCGCGTCGCCAGCCATGCGCCGGCAATCGCGCCGATCGTGGTGGCGATCTCCAAAAACATTCCAATGCGGATGTTGGAATAGCCTTCCCGCACATAGGCGGCGGCCGATCCGGAGGAGGTGGCGATGACGGAAATAAGGGAAGCGCCGATCGCGTAATGCAGATCGACTTTGAACAGGAGGGCCAGCATGGGCACCAACACCACACCCCCTCCCAATCCGGTCAGCGAGCCGAGAAGTCCTGCAAAGAGAGAACCGCCAAAGATGACCAGCGAAAAGACCAATTGATTCATTGCAATGACTCTATCATTCGCCGATTTTCTCCGGGAGATGCATTTTCCTATTGTTATAGAGCAAAGGCCGTCATTCTGTGGGCCACTCCTATAGAGTGGAAGTCCAGACTGCTATTTAGGATGTGCTTTGGGGCCGAGCGTGTTGCGCGGCGGCAGCAACAGGATTTTAAGATATGCCATGGCTGTCATTTTTGAGTCAAAACTCTCCGGTTCTGGATAGAATGAACTCTGCGCGCTGGGACATTGGGACTGCTCATCACTGGGGACTGCTTACCTGAAATAACAATTTGCAAGCAGGATAACGTGTTTGCTTCAAAAACGTCTATGTGGCTGACGTGAACCGAAGTATGTAAATTTGAGCGCAATCCGGGGAATGACCGCGACACACGGGACCTTTTCGGGTTCGAGGCTGTGGAGAGCGGTTCGGAAGATTCTTGGTGCCAT
>JAJZDO010000038.1 GCA_021805955.1 Acidobacteriota bacterium | reverse complement strand
GCGCCCATTGGCCCATCCCTTCCGCCACCTTCAGCGCGTCGCTGTTGCTCGTATGCTGATACATGTCAAGCAGGCCGGCCATGATCTTGTGATAGGTGTAGAACGGCGCCCAGACCGGCTTGCCCTGTGCAAGGTGTTCAAAAAGCACGGGAGGAAAAGCGCTCAGATATCCGGTTCCCGACCGCTGCTGGCACGCCGCAAGACCAGCCACCAGCTCATCGCCGCGATTCTTCAAAGCACTGTTGCCCGAACTGGCATAGCTGAGCGCCGCGGCAGAAAGAAAGTGACCGCCGGCAAAGTGTCCGCGCAACTCGCACGTTGGATCCTCCCACCCTTTGTACGGTGTTGCCGTCGAAGCAAATCCGGCTGTGATGCGGAAGGAGTGCAGCAGCCGGTCCACGCTCAGCGAATCCAGATACTGCGCGTTGATCTTCTCCTGCTCCTGAAAGATGCCGGGACCGAGACGCACCCAGTGGAGCGGAAACGTCTCCATCCTACTCGACGAGTCTTCGCTCTCGTCGTGAATCCATGCGTGCAACGCAGGAGAAGAGCTGGCCAGGCACATCCCCGTAACACCTGCCGATGTTTTCAAAAAACTGCGGCGCGAGTGATTCATCGCCAAGCCCCCATATCGATTCTGCTTACTTGCAGCCTTTGGTAAAGCAGAGATTCTGACTGAAGAACGGCATCACGTGATTCTGGAACCGATCGGCAACTGCGCTCGTGTGTGTGCCAGAGTAAATGGTAAAGCTGTTCGCAATGCCGTAGCTGTCCAGAATAGTATGCAGCTTGGTCGCGTCAAAGCGCAGGCCATCCTGATCGCCCACATCCATCGAGATTGCCCGATACTGCTTCAGGTTGCCAATGTACTGATCGACAAATGCCAGGGGCGAGTTTGCCGTATACTTGGCCACGATCTCCGGCTGCAAAACACCGTCCTTCGTTGGCAGATCAAAGTAAAGCGGAGGGTTCTTAGGGTCCGGCGCCCACGCAGCCGCCGTGGCGTATTGCGCCGAGGCAAAACCCGGCGATTGCGCCGCCAAGTCTGCGGGAGACTTGGCGGCGGCGGCTTTTTTATCGCTCGCAATCGCAAATTGTTTCATCTGGTCGCTTGGCCCTCGTCCCCCGCCTGCCATCGAAGACATGCAGCAGGGACTCATGATGTAGAGCGCGCCGAAGACGTCCGAGTGCTTCATGCCGATCCGCGACGCACCATAACCACCCATCGAGTGGCCAACGAGGCCGCGGCTCTGCCGATCCGGAATCGTGCGATAGTGCGCGTCGATATAAGCCACTACATCCTTGGCGATATAGTTTTCAAAATCGCCTGTGGTCGCGGAACTGGAGTACATGGAGCCGTTGTAGATGGTCTTGGAATCAGGCAGAACCACGATCATCTCCTGTGCGCCATTTGCGAAAGCGCCTTCGATGGTTTGCGGAACGTGGATCTCGTGTGTCCACTGCTCCGCACCGATGGAGTAGCCGTGAAGCGCATAGACAACGGGATAGTGACGCTTCTTATCTTTCTGATAGCTCGGCGGCAGGAAGACGATCACATCGCGATCCACCGCATCGCCCTCCAGATTGCCCTCGAGGTGCACGCCGTGAATCTTGATGTGCTCCACCGTGACAGGCTTTGCGCCAGGGACTGGTTCGGGGACAATCGTCTTCACCTGCGCTGTGAGCGGAATGGTCACCACCGTGGCCAGGGTCATGGTCAAAGCAAGAAACAATTTTTGAATCATCACTTTCATCCTCCAAAGAAAACGGTTTAGCTATTGCACCGGATAGGAGTAAATATTCACGCTGAAAGGACGCACCGTAACCGTTTCCGGCAATGCTCCCAGCGACTGATCTTCGACCTGCACCTCTGGCTTCTTGTCCACCTGCACGGTCGCGTTGATCGAATCCGGAGCCATGCGATACAGATGTCCACTGCTGGCCAGCTTTGCTCCAAGGATCGCGAATTGAATACTCTGCTCGGTATCCGACGGATTGATCACCGCGATGGCCAGAGTCTTCCGATCCTGGCTGAGCGCCGCGCTCACATCCAGCGGATATGTCGGGCTGCCGGGATTGATCGCAGGTTGGTCACCGCCAGCAGGGAAGACTGGCTTGGGTTGGGGCGAGTTGCCGGTCACATCCACAGGCAGCGTGCCGAAGTGATCACGATACATCTTGAAGAGCATCCCGGTCGGATTCAGGATGGCCTCGGTTCGATTTTCGCTCATCATGGCCGTAGCAAAGGTCACCGCTCCCATTTGAAATACATCGGAGTGGCGGAACATCTCATGGAATGCCCAGGCGTAGGCCGGAACCGTCTTGTACGAATTGGGAACTCCGCCAAAGTAGGCCCACTCATCAATCGCGATGGGAACCGGCTTGGCTCGTAAAGCCGGGATCAGCTTCAAATACTCCTCATAATGCTCATACTTCGCACGAACCTGCACGGCCGGTGCGCGCTCCCACTCGATGAGCGAGAGGGGTGGATTGATGGGAACTTTCTTTTGCAGCTTGATGTCGGTGTGCTGTGTGCCAGAAGCGTAGTAGTGTTCGCTCACCATATCGATGTTGTCCAGGCAATGCAGCAGCAACTGCCCTGTCCAGTCCGCAGAAGAAAGATAACCGGGAATGTACTGACCGTTGATGCGTCGCGCCTGGTCAGCGCCTTCCATCACATCCGGCATAGCACCTGGAGCGATCAGTTTGATCGTCGGATCGACCTTGCGCATCTCTTTGGCAAACAGGTTGTACTTCAGCTCAAACTGCGGCAGCGACATCGCCCCCATCTGGTAGTCGCCCCAAGACTCGTTGCCAATGCCCCACAGCTTGACGCGATACGGCATGGGGTGTCCATTCTGCGCTCGCCATTTGCCCATCGGTGTTGTCGCCGCGCCGTTGGTGTACTGGACCAGTTGTCGCGCAGACCACGCATCGCCAAAGCCCGCATTGACCGTGATGTAGGGATCGACCCCAAGCAGACGGCAAAGCGTAAGAAATTCATCCGTGCCCACATCGTTGGGCTGCACCGCATGCCACACAGGATCGAAGATCGGCGGGCGCTTGTCGATATCTCCTACGCCATAGCGCCACTCGTAGGCGGAGACAAAGTTGCCCCCCGGAAAGCGCAGAACCCCAAACCGCAACTGCTTCAAAGCGGCGATCACTTCAGGCCGGAAGCCATCGATGTTATCGGACGGCATCAGCGAAACCGCGCCCACATGAAAGGATCCTCTGCCTGTTCCCGTAATCTCCAGACTTGCATCGTCGGTGCTTGCCGTCGAGACAAAGTGAAGAGGAAACTTGCGATAAACCGTGCCCAGTGAATGGATCGTGACCGTCTCGCGATCCGTGGGTGCAGTGCCCCAAATCAGCGTCACCTTCACCACCGCTCCCGGCGAGCCAGCCAGCACGATGCGCCCGGTGTAAGCCTTCCCTTTGCGCACCGCAATACCGGACTGGCGCAGGCCGTGGGCTTCCCTGACGTCCAGTGTGACCACGGGCGTCTGATCGCCCGTATATGGCGCCTTGGTATCCATGGCGACCACTTCGCCGCCCATGGGAGTCCACCACCGCGTCGGCGTCCGCCGAAAGCGCGGATTTCCGCCTGCGTTCGCCAACACCGGCGGCGGTGTGGGCGCGCTGGTGGCTACCGGATAGAAAAACTTGCGATCGACAAGCATCTCCGACCACAAACCGTTATTCACAATGTCGCCACCATGCTCCAGAAACTGCCCATAGATATACTTTGAAATCGGCGTACCCGTCTTCGTCGTATCAATTGTCGCTCGCACGGTTCGCTGCTGCGAATAGGACGCGACAGGCGTGGCTATCTCGATCACAGACAGCAATCCCAGCAGCAGCGTAAGTGTCTTTCGGATTACGATCTCTTTGTTTCGTTGCATGGTTGGTTTTCTCCGTGTCCCGCTTGAACTTGGCTCCGTGCCGATGCATCCCGATGATTCGACCTGGTCCAATCTGTTTTTTCGCGAATCCTTTTCCTAATGACGCTCCGCGATCATCAAGAAAGCGACTCGAAGACTCAATCCTTCGTGGCATCTCTCATCGCTTTGCAGCGCACTGCCTTCTATCAACCCGAGGCTACTTCATCGGGATCATGCCGCCACAGCGTTCTCCGCCGCATGCCCACGCTCGCCTTATGGCGCAATTGCAATCACCGTCACAGATCGCGGTGCTACCGTGAGCGAGAGTTTTCCGCCCTCCAGCTTCACACCCACAGGCTTTGGCACAACCGAATCGGGCGAAGCAAAAGTATTGACGCTATCGACAGCTGCTCCCGTCAAGGTTTGTGCTTGGGCTGACTTTGCAGCCATACCCACAACATCCACGTTCACATCGGTCGAATGGGTGGCATCGAGATTCGTGATCTCCAGCATTAGCTTTCCATCCGTTGTCTTCGCGGCAATCGAGTCGATTCGAGGCAGAGTCACGCTGCCCTGGGTATATGTCCCCGCATCGAAGGTGACGGGAACAAACGTCGAGTCCTGAAACGGCACATACATTTTGAAAAGATAGTAGGTCGGCGTCAGCACCATCTTTTCCTTGTCGGTCAGAATCATCGCCTGCAGTACGTTAATCATCTGAGCAATGTTTGCCATGCGAACGCGATCCGCGTGACGCGCAAAGATATTCAGATTCAGCGAAGCGAGGATGGCATCGCGGATGCTGTTCTGCTGCACCAGAAATGCGGGATTCGAACCGGGTAACGGCTTGTACCATCCGCCCCACTCGTCCACGACGAGAGCAACTTTTCTATCCGGATCGTACTTGTCCATCACGGCCTCCTGCTTGCGCAGGAACTCGTCCATGAAGAGCGTCGTCTTCAGTGTCTTGGCATAATCGTCCACGCTGAAATTCGACGAAGGCATGGAAACTGGCCAACCGCCGGGCGTCGTGTACCAGTGCACCGACAGGCCATTGATATCCCACGACCACGTATGTTGTTTCCACGCCTGCATCACGGCTTCGGTCCAAGCGGTGTTCGGCGTGCCGGGGCCAACTGCGATCTTCAGCATTGCGTCTTTGCCGCGCTGCGCAGGATT
>JAJZDO010001011.1 GCA_021805955.1 Acidobacteriota bacterium | reverse complement strand
GATGGCTGCGCTGTTTTTTGCGTTATTCAGTCCGCTCTGCACCGCACAATATTCCGCCTCGGAACCAGGCGCGATCACGCAACAGCAGGGCCTTCCTTCCTATCTGCAACATGCCGGCATCGCGCAAAACCTGAACCGCAAATTGCCTTTGAGCGCAGCATACATCGACTCTTCCGGCAAATCTGTTACGCTGGGCGAATATTTCTCCCAGCGACCTGTCGTACTCGCGGAGGTCTACTTCAGTTGCGGCATGTTGTGCCCCCAGGTACTGCATGGCGCTGCCGATGCCCTGAAGCAGACTGGCCTGAAGACCGGTAAAGATTACCAGGTGGTGGTCGCCAGCTTCGACCCCAAGGACACCCCGCAACAGGCGGCCGGAGAGAAGCAATTGTTCCTCAGTTGGCTCGGCGATCCGTCGGCGGCTTCCGGCGTGCATTTCCTCACCGGTCAGCAACCTTCCATCGACGCTCTCAGCACCGCGACCGGCTTTCATTATGTTCGGGTGCCGGGCCCCGATGGCAAGATGGACCAATTCGCCCACTCCAGCGTCATTATGGTGGCAACTCCGGATGGCCGGTTGTCAAAATATTTTTCCGGCATTCAATATGAGCCGCGCGATCTTCGTCTCGCGATGGTGGATGCCTCGAACCACAAGATCGGCACTGCCGCCGACCTTTTCCTGCTGTACTGCTGCAACTACAACCCCTCGTCAGGGCGATATACGGTGTCAATTCTGCGAGTGCTGGGATTGGCCGGCTGTGTCACCATTCTGGTCATCCTGGGCATGATCTATCTGCTGACGCGAAAGCCGAAAGGCAGAAATTTTCCGCCGTCGTACCCCAGCGCCGTCTAGTTCGGATCTGGCTGCAAACATTCCTTGCACATCAATATCGTGCCAAGATGTTCCTTGCGTCCTGCTTTGTCGATGACCCAGGGCCGCAGCATCCACGGCGGACGATGACGCACATGTTGTGTGTGGCCGCACGCTAAATCCGCGACCCAGTCGTCCTGCTCATCCTGATGAAAGCCAACGATCACGGAAGGTTTTCCTTGAGCCATGTTTCCAGCCTAGCTCAGGCGCATCGCGCACGAACAGATTTTCCGCAAGGCATAATGAAGTAGCTACTTTCCCTGGCCAATTGCACAGTGACCCACGTTTGCGATGTCCTCATTCTCGGAGCCGGTGCGGCAGGCCTGATGTGCGCCATTGAAGCTGGACGACATGGCAAGCGCGTCGCGGTGCTGGACCACGCGGACAGAATCGGCAAAAAAATACTGATCTCCGGCGGCGGACGCTGCAACTTCACCAACATCCATTGCAGCCCAGACAATTTTCTCTCCGCCAATCCACATTTTTGTAAATCTGCTCTCGCTGGTTACACGCCGCAAGACTTTCTTGCGCTGGTTTTGAAACATAAAATTCCGTATCACGAGAAGACTCTCGGTCAACTTTTTTGCGATCGCTCCGCGCGCGATATCGTCGCGCTGTTGCAAGAAGAATGCCGCGAGACCGGCGTGGAGATTTTCTTGAATGCGAAGGTGGAAAGAGTCCGCCACCTCACCGATTTTGAAGTTCGCACTCAGAATGATGTGTTCTCGAGCGGTGCATTGGTGGTAGCGACCGGCGGATTATCGATTCCGAAAATGGGCGCAACGCCCTTCGGGTACGAACTGGCCGCACAATTTGGAATTGCAATTCAACCTTGCCGTCCTGCACTGGTGCCGCTTCTATTTTCAAGCAACGACCTGGCCGAATATGGCGATTTGGCCGGAGTTGCGACGGAGGTAGTCGTTCGCTGCGGCACACATCAGTTCCGTGAAGCCATGCTGGTTACCCATCGCGGTTTGAGTGGTCCAGCGATCCTTCAGATATCTTCCTATTGGCAACCGGACGAGTCTTTGCAGATTGACCTTGCTCCCGACAAGGAATGGACCAGGCCCTTGCGCGATTCGCTTGTTCCGAGAAATTTGGCGACTGCGAAAAATCTTCTACGCGTCACACTACCCCGTCGCCTGGCTGACCGGTGGCTCGTCTTGCATCCACCAGAAGACTGGACCAATCGATCACTGAACGCGTGGGAACAGCAACTGCATCGATGGAGGATCGTGCCTGCAGGCACGGAAGGTTACGCAAAGGCGGAGGTGACGGCGGGCGGCGTGGACACGGATGAACTCGTCTCCAAGACCATGGAATGCCACAGAGTGCCGGGCTTGTACTTTATCGGTGAAGTGGTCGATGTCACCGGCCACCTGGGTGGTTTCAACTTCCAGTGGGCGTGGGCATCGGGCTTCGCTGCCGGACAGTCACTCTCTGGCTGAGATGCACAAGCTACTTTGGCGCTGGCGCGGCAGGAACATGGTCTCGTTTGTGGAAAAGTCTGCTGGAAATGTCGGGCCAGAACTCCACGCCAAGCGCGCCCAGCGCGCCTTCCGCAGTGACCGTCGCGGCCCCTTCAAAAGTCAGTCCAACGCCCCGATTATCGCTGGGGTAGTACAGATTGGAAATCCCACCAGCCACAACATTGCCTAGAACGTTTGCATAATTTGGGCCAAAAGTCCCGTTATCGTTCTTCGTCCACACGGTCGTCAGGACAGCATGTCGAAACCGCCCCCAGTAGCTGCCCGTGGCCTTGCGGAAATACCGTGGGTCCTCATGCAGCAGTACTGGAAAAATGGCGTTTCCCCACAGGATGCCGTCGGCGCTGTCTGCATAAGACGCGCCATATCTCTTGGCGTATCCTTGCGCGCCTTGACCATAGCCGGCGTTGTCGTCCTCAGCCTGCCCCCAGCCGGCAAGCGCGCCGGCTGCAAAGAACTCGAACGGGTCAATGGCGCCGCGGAATGCCAATCGGAATTTTTGTCGAGGCGAAAGGGGCGCCGCATCTGGAATATTGCTGGTGTTGAAGTTCGGAATGACGCCGAGAATACGTTGATGTTCCTGTTGCCGCAATTGCTGTTCCGCCGTATCGCTCTGCGATTGCGGGACCGGCGCATTCGGCGCCTGCTGGTCTTCAGTGGATAGTCCGCCCGGAATGGACGTTGGAACGGAGTCGGCCGCAAAGACCATCGTGGTTGAATCTGGGTTTGAATCCGGGGATGTGCCCGCTTGCGCCCAGAGCAGCCCGCCTCCGATAAAAACCGTTCCGACCGCAAAACGCCGGACGTGTGAGCGTAGAACACGATACCTATTTTCGATCAAAAAACCTCACTAACAGAACCGACGGAAATTCTTGTAGCAGATCGCAAGAAGAAAGATGATGTTCCACTTATCATAGCGTTTGAGACGCGCGGGCATCCGAATAGTTTCTATTCCTCGTCCCATTCGATCGCTTCGCGCATCGCCGCTTCAAAAGGCTTCCGCAAAACTCAGCTTCCGCAACGCTATCGATCTGCGGTCGGGATCCAACCTGCCCGGCAGCTCCACGACTGATTTCGAACTAATTTAAAATAGCAACCATTCTTTCAATCGCGAATTTCATCGGATGCGAAATCTTAAGGTGGATGCGAGCCATCTTCGTAACGCTTTCGACTGTAATCGAACTCGGCGTTTGCCCATCGCGTCGATTGACCGGGAAACCGCACGGCGCTGGCGAGAAAGACCATACGTTTTCGCCGGAGCTTAGGGTAGTTGATTTGCGCTGAAGGTTCGGTTTGCGGCTGCCTCGTCATTGTCGATTTTCGCTTGTTTCGACCTCCCGTGCCCCATGTTCGCAGGTAAACTGGAATAGATTTCCTTTATCCTTCAAATAGCAATTTTTTATGGCGGTGCTGCCGGCCAAATGGCACCGACCCTGGAGTCGAACCGTCCGACATGGATTTTGAGCAACTCAAAGCGTTTGTCGAAGTCGCCCGCAACGCCAGCTTTTCCCGAGCGGCGGAGAAACTGTTTCGCACCCAGCCGGCGATTTCCGCGCAGATCCGCGCCCTGGAAGAGGATATTGGGGCCCGGTTGTTTGACCGCACCGGTGGCCGGGTTACGTTGACCGGCGGAGGCAGGCTTTTTCTGGAGTACGCGGAAGAGACGCTGCAGGCGCGCCGAAATATCGTTCGCGCCCTGGCCGAGATGGCGCGCACGCCACGCGGCCAACTCGTCGTCAGCGCCAATGAGGCCACCTGCCTTTACATCCTGCCCCAGGTCTTCGCCCACTTCAAAGGAAAATATCCCCGGGTTTCCGTCTCGATTGCGCGTCACGAGCGCTCGCGAACGCTGGAGGCGGTCTTGTCGCAGGAGGTTGATTTTGGCGTGACCACGCAACCTGTCAACGATCCGCGCCTGACCATTGTGCCCGTCCACAAGGATGAAATGGTCGTGATTGCCGCGGTTGGGCATCCGCTGACGGCCAAATCCACAGCCCAACTGGCAGACGTCGCGGCCTATCCTTTGATCCTGCCCAAGCAGGGACGAACGCGAGATGCCATCGATCAAATGTTCGCCATGGGTCAACTGAAACCGGAAATATCAATGGAGCTGGAATCGAATGAACTCATCAAGAGATTCGCAGCGGCGGGCGTCGGAGTAGGTTTCCAGGCCCGCTCCAACGCGGTTACGGAATTCGCCGCTGGGTTGCTTGGCGTCATCGAGCTGGAAGATGTGCGTATCGCGCGCGACCTGGTGCTGGTATATCGCAAAGACAAATCGCTGAGCCGTGCCGCACAAGCCTTCATCGAAATCATGCATAGCAGCGTAGGCCCGAAGCGCAACGCCGCCGTTAGTTGAAAGAGAGCTCGACATCTGATTTATAAGTCTTCACAACGGCTCAGCCGACCGTCGCACGCTACAATCTGAAAGAATGCTGTCGTCTTCCGTGCTCCATGTCGCGTGGCTCTCCATCGTGGCCTTCCTTGCAGGAGGCATTAACGCAATCGCCGGCGGCGGATCGTTGCTGTCGTTTCCAGCCCTATTGCAAATTGGCGTTCTGCCCGTGCATGCCAACGCTACCAATACGGTGGCATTGTTGCCCGGACAAATCACCTCTGCCGCCGCCTATCGGCGGGAATTGCGTCGCTACCGTACCCTGTTGCCAGCATTGCTGATCGCGGCCTTCGTAGGGGGTCTAATCGGGGCACGCCTTCTGCTGGCGACACGGCAGCAAACCTTTCTCCGCATGGTGCCCTGGCTTTTGCTTACGGCGACGTTGCTGTTTGCCTTGGGACCTGTGCTGCAGCAGCGCCTGTTCCAGGGCGTGCACCATGCCCATGCTACCGGGTTGCGGCCGTTGGCGCGCATTCTATTGCCAATTGGAATCTTCGCCATCTCACTTTATGTCGGTTTCTTTGGCGCAGGCGCTGGCCTGTTGATTATGGCTACTCTCAGTATTGCCGGCATCGATAGCGTGCATGAAATCAATGCGCTAAAAACAATCATCACCAGCACATCCAATACCATTGCGGCCGCAACCTTCATCATTTACGGTGCCGTGTTTTGGCGCTATGGAGCAGCAATGATGATTGCAGCCAGCATTGGCGGCTATTTAAGCGCACGGACAGCGAGCAAGCACAAACCTCGCGGCATACGCGCAGTCGTCGTGATCATGGGCTGCATCGTGACAACCTATTTCTTCTGGAAACTCTATTGACGATCGCTTCTTCCGACTGAAAATTGTGGACTTCGCATGGGAACACTTCTAACAAAACGCTTGACTCGCCGCTTGCTGACACATCATCTCTGCTTACTGCTGGCCACCGGGTTGACCGTGTTTTGTCTCTACATCACGCGTCCGTATCCCGACGTGATCACGAGGTTGAGCTTTTCAACCGCGTATCCAGCCCTCGTTTTGCTGGTCATCACGCTCTGGATTGGACCGTGGAATCTATTGCGCGGCCAACGAATGCCGATATCGAGCGATCTTCGACGCGACGCCGGAATCTGGGCAGGAATTCTCGGGGTTCTCCACTCCACTATTGGACTCTGCGTCCACATGCGCGGTCGACCCTGGCTATATTTTGTATATCAGCGCCGCGAAGGACACACTTTCCCGCTCCGCCATGACATTTTCGGCTTTGCTAATGAAACCGGCTTGGCTGCGACAATCATCTTGCTGTTGCTGTTCGTCACGTCGAACGATTATGCCCTGCGCAGGCTAGGCAAACTCCGCTGGAAACAACTGCAACGCTGGAACTATGCACTGTTCGTGTTTGTGTTTCTGCATACGATCGCGTACCAGACAATCGAGAAGCAGCATGCGCCGTTCGTTACGACGGTTGCGATCTGCGGCGTCATCACGTTCTTGCTGCAGGCGCTAGGCCTTCAGCGCAGGCGCGCTTACAGTCAGCCGCGTTCAGGTGTAGAAAAAGAGTATGAGCCATGAAGGCATTCGCATTGTTCCGGAAGATGTAGCGCGCAAAGCCGCAGGTCCACAGCAAGAATTTTCTCGCGAAGCCATCGACCCGCAGCATGTCCGCGTCAACCAGACAGAAGGCACTGGCGTCGAAATAATATGGAAGGATGGCCACACCAGCCACTGGACGTTTCTCTGGCTGCGTGCAGCGTGCCCGTGCGCGACCTGCGTGGAAGAACGCGAAGCCGCTGGGCGCCAGCCTGGCGAGCTAAAACCTGAACCTAAAGCTGCGTTCCCAATGTACAAACCAGCCGTGCGTCCAGACAAAGTGCACGCGGTCGGACGCTATGCCATCAGCTTCGACTGGAACGACGGGCACACCAGTGGAATCTATTCCTGGCACTACCTTCGATCAGTCTGCAATTGCGAGGCCTGCCGGACAAGCATCAGCTACGAAACGAACGTTCCGCCTGCAAAAGCCTGAACACATCTGCAACGCCTGCGGCGCGCATCGCATGCTGGCGATGTTGCAGTTGCAGAAAACCCTCCTCCACCGCGCGGTCGAGCATCGCGAACAACGGCTGCCAGTACTCCATTGCGTCCAGCAGGATGATGGGTTTTTCATGAATCGCCAACTGCGCCCAGCCGAGAACTTCGCACAGTTCATCCAGCGTTCCAAAGCCGCCGGGCAGCGCGACAAACGCATCCGCCAGCTCCGCCATCATGTGCTTGCGTTCGTGCATGCTGCGAACAACATGCAACTCGGTCAAGCCTCCATGCGCCACCTCGCGGTCAGCCAGTTGCTGCGGAATGACTCCGACAACTTCCCCGCCCGCAGCGAGTACTGCGTCTGCAACGACGCCCATCAGGCCCACATGCGCCCCGCCATAGACCAGCCGGAAGCCAGTCTCCGCCATTTCGGTACCCAGTTCCGCTGCAATCGTTCGATACTCTGCGCGCGCACCAACAGCGGACCCACAATAGACGCAAATTGTTTTTGATTTCGACACTCTAAAACCAGCATATCGTGGCGCGAGTCTCCGCTTCCACGCGATACACTGAAAGTGTCGCAGCGAGCGGCAGAAAGTCGCGCTCGTAACCGCAGGAGTCTTCCCTTTCGTGTCCCGATTGCTTGAAAACATGAACCCGCAGCAGCGCGCGGCAATTGAAAACGTCGATGGTCCGCTGTTGATTCTCGCCGGGGCCGGCTCCGGAAAAACACGTGTCATTACCCATCGAATCGCCTATCTGATTGAAGAACGTGGCGTACCTGCGGATGCCATCCTGGCGGTCACCTTCACCAACAAGGCGGCCAAAGAAATGTCCGAACGCGTCGAACGCCTGATGGACCATCGCAGCCTGGCGAGGCCTGTGCTGGCCACATTTCACTCATTCTGCGTTCGTGTCCTGCGGCGCGACATTGAAGCTTTGCGCATTGGCGACAAGGGCCGCACAAAAGATTTTGTCATCTACGATGAAACCGAGCAGCAAAGCCTGATCAAACAATTGATGCGGCGGCTTGGCCTGGAGGATAAGCAACTGACTCCGCGCATCGTGCTCTCTCGCATCTCCTGGGCGAAGAATCACATGCTGGCTCCGCAAGAGATTTATCTGCAATCCTCGGACCCCAAGACGGAACGCATTGCCCATCTCTACGACCTGTACAACAAGGAGCTGGAGCGGGCCAACGCACTCGACTTCGACGATTTGTTGCTGGAGGCGGTTCGCCTGCTGCGCGCTGTACCGGCGGTCCGCGGCTACTATAACCGCCGCTTCCGCTACATTCTGATCGACGAATATCAGGATACCAATCGCCCACAGTATGAGTTGATGAAGATGCTTGCCGGCGAGGAACATAACATCTGTGTCGTCGGCGATGAAGATCAGAGCATTTATTCTTGGCGCGGCGCCGACATTCGCAACATCCTCGACTTCGAAAAGGATTTCCCTCACACCAAAATCATTCGACTGGAACAAAATTATCGCTCCACGCAGGTGATTCTGGAGGCGGCCGGCGCAGTCGTTGCAAATAATCTGCAACGCAAAGGAAAAACCCTGTGGACCTCGCGCGACGGCGGCGCGCAGGTTGGTTACTACGAAGCGCTGGACGGCGAGGGCGAGGCGCTGTTTATCGCCGACCATATCCAGAAATATATTCGCCAGACCGGCAACGACGCCGAGCCGCCTCGCATCGCTGTTCTCTATCGCACCAACTCCCAGTCGCGGCTGGTGGAAGAAGCATTGCGCCGCTACGGCATTCAGTACACCATGGTGGGTGGCTTCTCGTTCTATGACCGCGCGGAAATCAAGGACATGCTCAGCTATTTGAAGCTGGTGTTGAACCCCAGCGACTCGATTGCCCTGCAGCGTTCCATCAATACTCCGCCGCGCGGCATCGGCAAAACGACGCTCGATACCATCGAGCGCCTTGCCCTCGAAACCGGCATCAGCACCTGGGACGCAATCCGAGAAACCATCGTGCAACGTCTTGTGTCGGCACGAGCGGTTGCAGCGCTGGAGAATTTTCGAGGAATCATCGAAGATGCGCGTGCCATGCTGGCCCCCAATTTTGCAGAGAAGTTGAGTCTGGATATCGCTGCAGGCACCGAGTCGGACGTCAAAGACGACCATGCATTCGCAGCCAGTGACGATGCCGTCAGTTTCGACTTTGGTATGACCGACGCCGAGATTGCTGTCGCGGACAACACTCGCAATGGTCTGGCCGAGACTTTCGATCCAGCGGAATTTTCACCGTTTGCGTCCTCGCGGCCTAATGAAGATGCGAAGACGCTCTCCCCGCACGAACGAAAATCGCTTCAGGAGACCTCTTCCTCGACGGAAGAGAATACCTTTCGCAAGCCTGGGGATGCGGCGACGCTGCCCGAGTTGATCAAATTCCTGATCGATCGCAGTGGCTATATTCGGGCACTTGAAGAAGAAGCGACACCGGAGTCGCAATCCCGCATTGAAAACCTGCGCGAGCTCGCCAACGCGGCTCAGGATGCGCACGAGCGCGGCGAGACACTCACGGAGTTCCTCGATCACGCGGCCCTGGTCAGCGATACGGATAAGTATGATCCTGAATCTCGCGTCACGCTGATGACGCTGCACGCTGCCAAGGGCCTGGAGTTTCCACTGGTCTTTCTGGCGGGCATGGAAGAGGGTCTGTTTCCGCACTCGCGCACCATCAACGATGGCGAGGGTCTGGAAGAAGAGCGCCGCCTTTGCTATGTGGGAATGACCCGTGCGATGGATGCTTTGCTGGTCACTCGGGCGCGCTTCCGCCGTCGCTATGGAAACGATTCACCGGAGTATTCAACACCGTCGCGCTTTCTCGGAGAAATCCCCGGCCATTTGATCAACGACTTAAGCGCGCCTGTGCCCACGAATACCTGGGGAGGGTATGCTGCGCAAACCGCACGCCCCAATTCGCATCGCACCGCTCACGACACTTACGGCGATCAGCATTGGAGCTATGAAGACGAGGATCAAAGGCCCCAAAGCGCTGCCCATGGGAAATCTAGCCCCAGAACGAAGGTGTCAGGCAGCCCACCCAGCGGCTCTATCGACAACATCGCGCAGTTCTTCTCCGCACGCGGACAAAAGTTTCCGCGCCCACAGATTCCCGTTTCCGAGCCCGGCGGCAAGACCGGCTTTCGCAGCGGGCAGCGCGTTCGACACCCGAAATATGGAGAGGGAGTCGTCTTCAAACGCGAGGGTGAAGGGGAAAACACAAAGATTACGGTACAATTTCCTCGGTTCGGCATAAAAAAACTGGTGGAGAAATTTGCGCAGTTAGAGCGCGTCTGAATCGTCTCCCGGCTGCAGTTTCACCCCGTACCGACAATTTAGTTTCCAAGAGAGAGAATCCCTTACCCAATGGCAAATACAAAAGCAATCACCGATACAGCAGAGCGGAAAAAAGTAAAGCGGACGGCCCGTAAAAAAGCAGCTCCCAAGCCAAAGCGCACGGTTCCGCGCGGCTCCAACAAGCAAAAGCTGAAGAAGCTGGCCCGCGGAGCGTCAAAGCGATAATAGCAACAACACATATGTCATCCTTCGCCGGGCCGTTCACGTTACGGTCCGGACGACTCCGTGATGGATTGTGCGAAATGCAATTTCAGGAGCCAAGCCCTGTCAAAACAGATCTTCGCCACAAAATCCATTGACAAGCTGATACGCGAATCGGAGGATCCGGCCCACAGCCTGAGAAAAACGCTGGGGCCATTGTCGCTGACGGCGTTGGGCATCGGCGCGGTCATTGGCTCCGGCATCTTCACTGTCATTGGCACGGCGATTGCCGGGCAGCGCTTCGATACCTCCTCGATCCTCAACTCGCCCGTGCTGGATTATCTTATCCATCACACGTCGTCTCTTGGCCGTCCCGGTGCCGGTCCAGCGCTGGCGGTGTCGCTGGTCCTGGTGGCCATCGTCTGCGCTTTCACCGGTCTCTGCTATGCCGAGCTGGCCTCCATGATCCCGATCGCAGGCAGCGCCTACACCTATACCTACGTCACCATGGGAGAACTGGTGGCCTGGATCATTGGCTGGGACCTGATTCTGGAATACGCTTTTTCCAACATGGCGGTCAGCGTTGGTTTTGCCGCACACGTAGTGGCGCTGCTGGACTGGTTTGGAATCCATCCCGCTTTGCGCTGGATCTCTCCGGCCTATCTGCCCAGCGGACTGCAGGACCTGAGCGGCCACGCTCTCTACGGCTCCGGCTGGCACTTCGGTTTCAACGTTCCTGCATTCCTGATCGTCATGCTGTTGACCATGGTTCTTGTCCGCGGCATCCGCGAATCTGCGGAAACGAATAACGTCATGGTGCTGTTCAAGATCGGCGCTGTCCTCTTGTTCGTCATCTTCGGCTCCCAGTTTATCCATACCTCCAACTGGCATCCGTTTTTTCCCAATGGCTGGTCAGGAGTCCTCACAGGCGGCTCCATCATTTTCTTCACATATATCGGCTTCGACTCTGTTTCCACTGCGGCCGAAGAATGTAAAAATCCGCAGCGCGACGTTCCCATCGGTATCATCGCCACCCTGGTGGTCGCCACCATCCTGTACGTCAGCGTCGCCCTGGTACTGACCGGCCTGGTGCCTTGGCAACTGCTGACGGAGGATGCCGCGCCAGTGGTAAACACACTGCGCCGGCTCTACCTCGAAAACCACAGTACGACATTGCATTGGGTGCAGTTGGCGGTCTTGTTTGGCGCTCTGCTGGGGATGATCTCTTCCATCCTGGTTTTCCAGATCGGCCAGGCGCGGGTCTGGTTTGCAATGTCGCGTGACGGCCTGCTGCCTTCCCTGTTCAGCCGCGTGCATCCGCGTTTTCGCACCCCCGCAGCCGCCACTTGGATTGCCGGTCTCTTTGTCGGCCTGCCTGCCGGGCTGCTCGACATTGGTACCTTCGCCGACCTCTCCAACATCGGCACTCTCTTTGCCTTTGTTCTGGTCTCCGCTGGCGTCATCATTCTGCGCTACAAGGACCCGGGCCGTCACCGCGCCTTTCGTTGTCCCGGCGGCTCCATCATCCCGCTTCTTAGCGTGTTCTTCTGTCTGCTGCTCATGCTGGGACTGCCCATGCTCACGTGGGTCAGCTTTTTTATCTGGCTGGCCATCGGGCTGCTCATCTACTTCTTCTACAGCCGGTTTCGCAGTGAATTTGCCTCCACAAAGCGGATCGACTCCTGATGCACGCAAAGGTCAAATCCGTGCGTACCTTCGACACACAATCTTGGATTCGCCATCTTCCCAAGGCCGAGCTGCATTTGCATCTGGAAGGCACCATCGTTCCGGAAACTTTAGTGCAGCTAAGCCGACACAATGACGCTGAACCCCTCACCGTGGACGCTGCTCGCGCCCTCTACCAGTACAAAGACTTCACCGGCTTTATGCTGGCCTTCAAAGCGATTACCGAAAGGCTACGCACGCCGGAGGACTATGAGCTGATCACGTATCGCATGATCGAAACGCTGGCCGCGCAGGGAGTCGTCCACGCGGAGGTCTACGTCTCAGTCGGCGTCGTTTACTATTGGCGGCGCATAGAATTTGAGCCGCTGCTGGAAGGCATGGAACGCGGGCGAATTCGCGGGGAAAAGGACTTCGGCGTGTCCGTGTATTGGATTTTCGATGCGGTGCGCCACTTCGGCCCTAAAGAAGCCGCGCGAGTTTTCCATAAGGCTGCGGAGTTGAAGCTGCAGCATCCTTCCATCGTCGGCATCGGCATTGGCGGAGACGAACGCCGCACCGGGGCCGAGCCCTTTCGCGAACTGTATGCCGAAGCGCGCAAACACGGTCTGCGCCTGACCGCGCATGCCGGAGAAACGATAGGACCGGAGGGCATCTGGTCCGCCCTGAACATTGGGGCGGAACGAATCGGCCACGCGCTTTCAGCTGGACAGGATGAAGAACTACTCGAAGCCCTGGCCACCAAGCAGGTACCGGTAGAGATTTGCGTCAGCAGCAATCTGCGCACCGGATGTTGTGCGCGTCTGGAAGACCATCCCGTCCGCAATTATTTTGAGAATGGATTGATGGTCACCCTGAATTCAGATGACCCGGCGCTATTCGGCAGCGATCTTTGCGCGGAGTATTGCCTGGCGCATACAGAGTTTCAACTGACCCTGGAACATCTTCGTGAACTGGCGGGAAACTCCATTGAAGCCAGTTTTCTGCCGCCCGGTAAAAAACTGGAATTGCTGCAGCGTGTGGAGCAATATCCGGCTCCTTTGGAGACGAAATAGAGGTGTCGGACGTCCAACCATTTGCACCGGTTCCACCTATGTACCAAAGTAAGCACATTTTTTCGATTCTTAACCGATGAGCAC
Organism: Acidobacteriota bacterium; assembly: GCA_021805955.1. The sequence goes on along the minus strand of JAJZDO010001011.1, from coordinate 1,900 downwards.
TCCATATGAACAGTTTTACGATAAGATTCTGGCATGCACGGTCTGGGCTTAGAACTGGCCAGACGAGAGCAGCCTTACTTAAAGGAAGGTTGGGCCGAAAGAAATGATGAAAATAAATGCATGCTTGGCAAAAAAACCTTGGGTACGCATCGTCGGCTGGGCTTCCGTGGCGACCGGCGCGGTAGCTGTCGGCATCTATGTTGGACGAAATCTCCGCGCCCGCTACCGGCTGAACCATCGCACCCCTGTGGATTTCTACTCCCACGCCGGCGACAACGGCAGCAGTAACATGGAGTACGGCGTAGGAATCTAGGCGAAAACAAAGTTTCGACAAGCAGGGCTTGGATTCTTCCAAGCCTTTTTTCATTGCTCGGCAGGGCTATATGGTCCTGTGAGTCAAAAATTGCCAAAGCTTCCGCGGCCAGGCCGGATCCATGCACGGTCTCTCGACCAGGACGAAGGCCAGTACACTCACCGCTGCAATAGGGATACCCAAGGCAAGAACCTGCAGACTGAAGTTCAACAAGAAATCACGGAACACAATCAAGTGTCGCGTAAGTTTGAAAAACACTCCAATCGTGAAGAAATGCCAGAGATAAATCGAATAGCACATGCCGCCGATGGTGGCGATCCAAAGATTGCTGAAAAACGCTCGAAATGCCACTCCCTGGAATGCCGCGATATACAGAAGCACGATGAGGAATGGCAAGATTGCATGAAACCAGAGAAAATTGCGCGACACTAGAAATACGACTGGCCAGCCGCAAAAACTGAGAATGTCCCATGCCCAGTGGGTCCGAACGCGCGGACGCACCGTCAGGTACAGGTCCGTCAGTAGCATCCCCGCAAGGAAATACTGCAAGTAAAAAACGATGGTCAGGGCGGCGACAGTGGCATTCGCGTGGAACAAGATTTGCGCGATACCAAGCATCGCAATCAGCCCCAGGAAGACCGAGCGCCGGGCCCAGACGCTCGATATCCGAAACAACAACGCAATAATCGGCGCAAGGATGTAGAACTGAATTTCAACTTCCAGGCTCCAGGTAACGCCATTGATGACACTGGGTGTTCGATAGGCCAGGTTGTGCTGATACAACAAGCTTGCCAGCAGATGAGGAACCATATAGCCCAACGCCTGGCGATAATAAAAGAATGCGACCAGCGCGCAGAAAACAAGGTTCAGAATGTAGGGCGGTTCCAACCGGGTCACGCGGCGCAAAAAATACTTTTTCAGGTTGACCGGCTTGCCAAGGTGCAAATGCTGACGCGCAAATCCCATGCCGAGGATAAATCCGCTGATCACAAAAAATAGCCGAACTCCCCGGTCGCCGTTGCCGACGGCCGTGCCCAGCAATGCGTACCTGGACTGCACCGCTACTGGATGACCGCTCTTCACCAGCAATTGCGCATAGATGTGATACAGCACAACGGAACTGATCGCGACGAATCGCAACCCATCGATTTCAGGGATCCAAGCCCCTCCCGAAGTGATTCGCTGCAAGTGCCATCGATGCCCCTTCGATGCTGCAGGAGATGTCTTCAGATCGACGCGCGATGTTTGCAGGGGCGGCATCAAGAAGTTAACGCGGATTTACAATTGGTGTAATCATTTTGGGGATGAGTCATTCTGAGCGAAGCGAAGAATCCAGAGGGTAATGGCGGCACGGCCCCGGTGCACATTGTCTGGATTCTTCACTCCGCTACGCTCCATTCAGAATGACTGCATTTAGAATCTGGCTACACTAACCATCCATCCGCTCCAGAAGCAGATTCCACTACGATACAACGGCCTGGGCGCGACTGTAAGCGCAAAAAAGGCCCGGATTGCGCCGGGCCTTTTGTACGCGTCACTGGAACCTACGCCTTCCCCGCCAGTTGCCGCAGCACGTAGAGCAGTATG
>JAJZDO010000951.1 GCA_021805955.1 Acidobacteriota bacterium | reverse complement strand
GGCGCGATCATCCTGCTGCTCGCCGCAGCGGTTGCATGGTTTCTATGGACACATTGGAAGAACAGGACCCGCGAGGAAACAACTTGAGCTTCGGAATCTAATATAAGAACGAAATTACCCGCCCGCCAGCAGAATAGGCAGAGTCGGGCTGGTCGCGCCGCCGGCATTTTCCATGGTCACGCCGAAGGCCTTGGCCGCTACACCCGCGGGCAGTTTCGGCAACAGCACGCTGGCCATGCCACGGGTGTCCGGCTGGAACGTTCCGGCTGGGACCGGTGCCGTGCCATTCGCCGGGATCACCCACAGTTCATACGTCTTATTTGGCGGCAGCGGCGTCAGGTTGCTGGCAGTAAACACCAGCGCTCCGCGATCCTTTAGATACACGGCATGTCCTGTTGGCTCGGGCTTGGCATGGGCGGAAATCAACGTCACGCGTTGTGCCTGGGGTGAACTCAGCACATCCAGAACTTCTTCGGCGCGGGCTGCACTTGTATTGGAGCGGATGATCTCCGAAGTTTCCGTCTGTAACTGCTGGCGCATTCCTTGGTTGGCTTCCCGCAGTTGTACCGCGTAGAACAGGCAGGCAGCGGCTGCCACCCACCCACCCCAAATCAAGCCTGGGCTGTGGCGCCGCGGTTTCATGGGGACGAGATTGGAGTGGTCCACAGGAGTTGCGCGTGGCGGCGCGGCAGCAGAATTTTCTATGGGCGTTGCCCCGCTTTGCGCCAAATCTGCGGCAACCGCCTTCATCAGCCGGTCTTTAGCATGCGCCGGAGGAGCAATCTGCGGCACTGCCATGGCGACAAGAGACATATCCGAGCAGAGTTGAGTGACCTGCGCCTTGCACTCGGCGCATTCTTCCAGGTGGCGGCGCAATTCATCGTTGGCCGCAGCATCGCCCTCTGCACCGGAAATACCCATGCAGTAGAGGACCAACTCGTCCAACCCGGGATGTAGCTCTGGCGTCATGCCGCTGTGTCGAGTGCCTTTCGTATCGTGATCAATGCGGAGCGAATTCTGGTCTTCACCGTGCCCAGGGGCTGCCCGGTCTGTTGCGCTATTTCGGTGTGCGTACAGCCTTCAAAGAATGCCAGTTCGACTGCCTCCCGTTGATCGCGCGGCATGGTTTCCAGCACCACGCGAACTTTGTCGAGCATGATCTCGCGCTCAGCATCTGCGCTCAGGTCGATGTTGTTCGACAACTGGAGGTCGTCAACATTCTCAAACCTTCTGCCGCTGCGGATGCGGTCGATGGCGCGGTTGCGTGCAACCACCGCCAGCCAGCCGCAAAGACTGCCGCGATGGTCTGCGAAGGAGTCGGGCTGCTGCCATAGCTTCAGGAAGACTTCCTGCATCACATCTTCCGCCGCCGCCGGGTCCCGCAGGACGCGCATCGCCACTGAATAGACAACCGTCGAATACAGGTCGTACACGCGGGACAGGGAGTCCGTCTGCCGCGCGCGAATCTGCTGCATCAACTGTTGGTCCGTCAGCGTTACGTTTTGCATAGGCGTCGCGGGCAAAGGGGGGTAGCTCGACCAAAAAATGTTGGACCGCAATGCAAGCACGGCCAAGGGTGCCTCTCCACCGTACACGCTTCGGTTTTTCGACGCAAATGGCTGTTGGGCGATCTGCATATCCAAATTTCCTGTATGTGTAACGTAGAAGTAGAGATTTTGGATTGCGTCGAAAATTCGCCCATTGCGCTCCCAATTCTCCCAGCAAACCCGCACCTTCAGGACGGAGTTTCATTGTCGGGACGACGAGTTTTAGGTGCCACATCCTGATCGCGGGCGAATGTTGGATGAAAAGCCAGGGTTATCCACATTGTCAAAAAGATATTTTGTTGTGGAGGATGCCATTTTGCAAATGGTTTCTTGCATCCAACCGTTTGATTGCTTACGCAGGCAGACGCCATTCCACGTCCAGCCCCTGCACTAAACCCACACCAACTTGCGATATCTGAGGAATTGTAATGAGCAAAACGGCAACGAAAGAGCCCTTCCTGTCCGACGTAAAGGCCTTGCGCGAACGCGCCAGGCGAAGCATTGCAAAAGGTGCAGTAACGCAGAACTATGGCATGGATGTGGAACAAACCATCGACATTCTCCAGGCGGTCCTAGCCACGGAGATAGTGTGCGTCCTGCGATACACCATGCACGCCGTGTCCGCGACCGGAATCTCCAGCGACAGCGTCAAGGCGGAGTTCGCGGAACATGCGAAAGAGGAGCAGGAGCATATGATGGCGGTCGCTGAAAGGATCAACCAGCTCGGCGGCAAGCCGAACTTCGATCCGGAAGGTTTGGCGAGCCGCTCCGCCTCGCAGTATGCGGAAGGCGACAATCTGATCGAAATGATCAAGGAAAACTTGATCGCCGAGCGCATCGCAGTAGAGCATTACACGGAATTGATACGCTTCTTCGGCGACAAAGACACCACGACACGAGTCATGCTGGAGCACATTCTCGGCAATGAAGAAGAACATGCCAACGACATGCACGACTTGCTGGTCGCGCATGAAGGCAAACCGATGCTTCCCGGCGATTAAGCCCGTTGCAATAATTATTTCCGCTGAATTCCCTTTGCAGTGGTATCTTCAATGCGTTTCACGTATGTGTTGGCATCTGCAGAGTTGTTAAAAACTACAAGCGAGGCTAAACATGTTTATCATCTGGTGGATTATCGTCGGACTTATCGCGGGCTGGATTACCGGTAAGCTCATGAGCGGTGGTGGCTACGGCGCGATTATGGATATCGTAATCGGTATTGTTGGGGCTATCATCGGCGGTTTCATTATGCGTTCGCTCGGGTTCGCCGGAAGCGGCGGTCTGCTCTACACCATTCTGGTTGCAGTCGCCGGCGCCGTCATCCTTACCCTCTTGCTTCGTTTGGTTACTAGAGGAAGAGTGCGCCAAGTCTAACTTCGGTTCCTGGTGGAGATAGTAGCTGGAACTTGAGCTTAAGTTCAGCTACTGTCTCCACTTCGACGTTCGTTGTGCGTAATGTGGCCTGTATGTTTCACCAAATTGTTCGCGCAAGCGGCGATGCGTGTAATCGAGCCACAGGTGGCCCGTTAGTGGCCTCAAACTGTCTTTGTATTTGCCGCTTATTTGTATAGATTGCATTCCGCCCGTACCAACCTTCAGGAAGCTGATCCATACAAAAACTTTCTATGACATAGGTCCGGCGAGAAACGCAGGCGGCCCCTTCGTGAGCTGCGGCTGCCTCGTTCCGATTTCACTTATACTCAATCGCTTTTTTAAAATAAAGGAACAGCACCATGGTGGAAGCAAAGGAAATACGCATACGTGAAGGTCTGCCTCATCCTCGGGGAGCCACATGGGATGGAAGAGGGACGAATTTCGCGCTTTTTTCAGCCAACGCAACCAAAGTCGAAGTGTGCATTTTCGACGACAAAGGCGAGCGGGAGCTGCATCGGACCGAGCTGCCGGAATATACCAATCAGATTTGGCACGGATATTTGCCGGACGTCAAACCCGGAACGATTTACGGCTATCGCGTCCACGGCCCCTATGAACCGGAGGCGGGACACCGCTTCAATCCGAATAAATTGCTGCTCGATCCCTATGCCGTGGCCTACACAGGGCGTCTTCAGTGGGACCCTTCCATCTTTGGCTATCAAATGGAGTCCGGGGACGACCTGACCTTCGACGAGCGCGACAGTGCTCCGTTCATGCCCAAGTGCCGTGTAGTGGATGCAGCCTTCGAGTGGAAAGGCAAGCCGGAGAGCCAGCGCAAAGGCGGCCCTGGCTTCTTCGCCGTCCCTTTTGACGACACGATCGTGTATGAAACGCATGTGCGCGGCTTTACGATGAAACACCCCGCAGTGCCGGAAAAGCTCCGCGGCACCTATGCCGGGTTCGCCACCAAGGAAGTGCTCGATTACATCAAGTCCCTGGGCGTCACATCTGTCGAGTTGTTGCCCATTCATGCATTTGTCACCGACAGCCATCTGACGGAAAAGAAACTCACGAATTATTGGGGATATAACAGCATCGGATTTTTTGCGCCGGACCACAGATACGCTTCCGACCGCGTACACGTTCTGCGCGAATTCAAGGAGATGGTCGCCGCGATTCATGAAGCTGGCCTGGAAGTGATTTTGGATGTGGTTTACAACCACACCGCGGAAGGCAATGAACGCGGCCCCACTCTCTCCTTCAAAGGGATCGACAACGCAACGTATTACAGCTTGATTCCAGACAAAAAGCGCTATTACATCAACGACACCGGCACCGGAAACACGATGAACCTGAATCATGCCCGCGTCATCCAACTGGTGACGGACAGTTTGCGTTACTGGGTAGAGCAGGTGCATGTCGACGGGTTCCGGTTCGACCTGGGGACCATTCTTGCGCGGGAGCCGAATGGGTTCGACAATCAGAGCGGTTTTCTGCGCGCGGTCGGGCAAGACCCGGTGCTGGCGAGCGTCAAGCTGATTGCCGAGCCATGGGATTGCGGCCCCGGCGGTTACCAGGTCGGAGAGTTTCCGCCCGGCTGGGCGGAGTGGAACGATAAATTTCGCGACAATGTCCGTGAATTCTGGAAAGGCGAATCATCCGCCTCGGTACTGACCGAGCGGCTCTGCGCGTCCGCCTCCACGTTTAACAATCAGGGGCGTCGGCCGTGGGCATGCGTCAACTTCATCACGGCGCACGATGGATTTACCTTGAACGATATGGTCACCTACAACGACAAGCACAATGAAGCCAATGGCGAGGACAACAAGGACGGCAGCTCCAACAATCTGTCATGGAATTGCGGTGTCGAAGGGCCAACCGACGATCCCCAGGTGAATGCGCTGCGGCAGCGGCAGATGCAGAACCTGCTGGGGACGCTGTTGCTGTCTCAGGGAACGCCGATGCTCCTGGCGGGCGATGAGTTTGCCCGCACCCAGCGCGGCAACAACAATGCATACTGTCAGGACAACGAAATCAGCTGGCTCGATTGGGACATCGCCGAAAAAGGCAAGTCGCTGACCCGCTTCGTACAAAAGCTCACAGCTTTACGGCACAGATATCCGATCCTGCGCCGCAATCTTTTCCTGACTGGGACCTATAA
>JAJZDO010000747.1 GCA_021805955.1 Acidobacteriota bacterium | reverse complement strand
TGACGAAACTGACCCCCCCCGTTACAAGATTCTTCACGTGCAACGTGTACTGGCGAAAGCCCGTGTTGTCGGTTGTGTACGCCAGCCAGTTTCCATCGTCGCTGACCACCGACGCGCCAATGGACATGAACGCCTGCCCCTCCGCCAGCCGATTCACATTCAGCAGCACTTCTTCGTCCGCAAATCCCTCTGCGGGAGGAAGCGAGCGCGAGGCCGAACCCGCCTCCGCCGGAACGCGGCAGTAGATGGGATACTGTTCCCCCTCCACGGTACGCGCATAGTAATCGAATCGCCCCTCGCGATACGGCACCGAAACATCCGTCTGCTGGATATGACTCAGCATCTCCGCATACAGCGTGTCGATCGGCGGCTGCAGCGGCTCCATCACCGCTGCGGTGTAGGCATTCTCCGCTGCCAGATATTCGAGCGTCTCAGGGCTTTCTTTTTCCCGCAGCCATCCGTAATCGTCCTGCAAAACATGGCCGTGGAGGGAAAGCGTGTGTGGGTCCTTGCGGGCAACGGGCGGGGTCAGTTTCGTCATCAGTCGCATTCACATCCAATATAGAGGAATCGGCATAGAGGAATCGGCGGCCTACACTGGAAGGTTGGCTTTTGCGGCCCGTAAGTCCGGCGCTGCTGCCCAGAATCCGTCGGCCAGAGATTCTCACAAGCCGACAGCGTACAATTCTTCGGGGAGTATTGAGTGACTGGGAAGATTCGGCAGAAATGGGCAGCGTATTCGATCGCCGCCAGCGGAATCATCGTTGCAGGGTCGGTCCACATGCAAGTGGCGGCCCAGACCGCTCCGCCTATAGAAGCAGCTCCGCAGTTGGTTCAGCAGGCGCAGACGCTGCACCTGCCCATCCAGGTTTTCAGCCAGATCGATACTTCGCCCATCGCAGATCTGCAGCCATCCGACCTCACCCTGGCTGTGGATAAGAAACCGCGCGACTTCCAGCTTTCCCGCCCATGGAGCCGCCCCGTCAACCCCGGGGCAACTCAAGCGACCGGCCTATCCGCAGGCACATCTGCCGGTCAGCTTACGAAGGAATCTCCAGCTCCAACCGGGGACCGGCCAAACCTGCTGATCATCGTCCCTCTGGCTTCGCCGCTGAATCGGAACTATGCCATCAACGAGGCGGTCGCAGCTCTGAAGACAGCACCCCCGTCCGGCTGGAACATTTCCATCCTCGATGACAGCGGCAATCAGACCGCATATACCCGCCAACTGCCACGGGTCATCGCCGAACTGGAAAAGATCGGCGCGGAAAGGCCCGTCCCCACCGATCTCGAAACCTGGCGCAGCACCGCTATCCTGGCCATTGCCAGCATGCGCGATCTGCCCGGACGCCGTGTCGTCCTGTCGCTCGGGGATATCTTCCATGAAGTGATATATCAAGGCGGGAACCCCGTCTATGACGATTTTGAAGCGACCGATGTGTCCACGGCGGCCCGCAATGTTGGCGCCGTGATCTATGCCGCCGAAAGCGCCCACGAAATCGACATCGTTCGGCTGGTGTATCCGCATTACTCCACCGTCGGCTCTGGCCCCTGGATGCTGCTGTCCCAGAATGGCCAGCTGGCAGGCTGGCTTACCAGTTCTGCCTCCGACACCCTGCGGCAGATCCACCTTGACGGCATGGCTGCGTACGATTTGGATCTGACTCTGGAGCCGAAGCAGATGGATGGATTGCCGCATCTTCTGTCTATCACAACGCGGCGGCAAAATTCTATTGTGGATGCCCCAGCCTATTACATCGCGCCCAGCCTCGCCCAACTGCAGGATCTCTCCAGAGTTTCGGAGTCCGTGCGGCAGGCTCTGCAACATCCGCCATCCGATGCTTCCGCGCCGCTCCAACTCGCCACGCAGATGGAATACTTCCCCCATCCCGATGGCAAGACGGGCACGCAACTCATCAGCACCGGGCTGTTTTGGACCAAAGACACTCCGCCCCCTCCTCAGTTGGAGATGGCCCAGCAATTGGAGCAGATCGACACCGGGTTCATGATCGGTACCCTCGTCGGCCGAATGGAGTGGTCGTTCGCCGGACCGGTGTGGAATACGGCCATGGACGTGTTCCCAGGGACATACAAACTGCGGGTGGCCGCAGCCGCCGTAACCGGAAAAATCACGGCTGGACTAGCCACGAACTTCACCGTTGCTTCTGCCGGCCCCGATGAAAGTGTCCGGATCAGCTCACTGGTCATCGGCAAAGCGTGTGCATTCTCGCCCCCGGCTGAAACCGAAGCACAACCCCACGCCATCGATTACCTTCGCGCAGGCAACTGCACGGTGCAGCTCGATCCCAGCCATTTCTTTTCTCCACAAGACATCGTCTGGACGCTGGTCCGCATCACCCCGGTCGGCAAGCTGGCCGGCCATCCTTCCAAGGAATGGAAAGGCAGCTTCCTCATGGTCAACATCCAAGGTGCCAAGCTGGCGGAAGTACCCATCCGCTGGCTGGCCGCAAGCGATGGCAGCCTGGTAGGCACCACGGCGTTCCCACTGGACAATCCCAAGCTGAAATTGGTGGATGGAGCCTATGCCGTTCTGCTGAAACTGAAAGGCCCCGGCATTGAACCCGACTACGAGGAAGATGCGCCTTTCCTCCTTTACGGCGCAGGCGGAAGCGCGGAAGGTTCGCCTTCTCAGCACGGGCACCGTTAAGTCGAATTTTCAGAGAAAGAGAGTTGGCCATTCTACGGCGAACCTCTATACTTGCGATCTCGGTAATCCGTATGCAAAAGACTGCTCTTGGACGAATATTCGCGACAATCCATTCAATCGTTCGATTACCTTCTGCCAAAACAGACATCTAATTGAGGGGTTGACGGCCTACACTGGAAGGTCGGCGATTGTAGAGATGTGAAACTGGGCCGCTTTTGTAGAATCGATTGTTGGGAAACACTGGGCTGGCGATAGCGTGATGCATTTGGGGAGTGTGTGCTTGAAACGTAAGCATGGGCAGGACTGGACAGCGCGGTTCACTTGGATGGCCAGCGGAGTGGTCACTGCGGGGCTACTCTGTGGCCAGGGATATGCCCAGGCTCCCACCCCTCAGCCGCTGTTGCCGCAGTTCATTCAACAGGCGCAGACGGTGCACATCCCCATCAATGTCTTCAACCTCAGCAATACATCGCCCGTCAAAGACTTGCAAGCTTCCGATCTGACCCTGGATGTCGATGGCAAGCCGCACAGCTTTCAGCTTTCTCGACCATGGGACCAAACCGTCAACCCGAAAACTCGGCATCCGGAAGACTCACTCAACCTGCTGATGATCCTTCCGTTTGACGGACCTCAGTACCGCGTCGACGCGATCAACGATGCAATCGCCAGTTTGAAAGCGAAGCCGGAGTTAGGCTGGAACATTTCCATCCTGGATGATGGCGGCGACCAGACTCCCTATACGCGCGACATGACCACCATTATTTCCGAACTGGAGAGGATTCGCAGCGAAAATCCTGCCGATACAGACCTCGATAGCTGGCGCCTGACAGCTTCGCTCGCCATTGCCAATATGCGCGACCTCCCAGGCCGTCGCGTTGTCATGTCGCTGGGAGATATTTTTCATGAGGTGGTTTTTGATGGTGCCACAGTGGTCTATGAAAATTTTGAAGCCCACGATGTCGCGTTTGCCGCCCGCAGCTCCGGCGCCGTGATTTATGCCGCGGATAGCTTCCAGGAAATCGGCCGGCTGCGGGGATTGTTTCCCTTCTACTACACGCTTGGCTTTGGCCCTTGGATGCTGCTGACCAGGGACAATCATCTGGAAGGCTGGATCTCCAATTTTGCCGCCGATACCCTCAGTGAGATTCAGCAGGATGGCATGTCCGCCTACGATATAGATATCCACCTCGACCTAAAGCAGATGGATGGACAGGCCCATGCCGTTTCGCTTACGCCGGGACGGCGGGGAATGATTGTGAATGCCCCAACCTATTACATAGCGCCCGACCTGGCCCAACTGCAGGAACTCGCCAAAGGCTCTCCCGCTCTGCGGAAAGCTCTCGAGAACCCGTCTTCCGACCCATCCGCGCCGCTCCAACTCGCCACTCAGATGGAGTACTTTCCCCATCCCGACGGCAAGACCGGAACGCAACTCATCAGCACCGGGCTGTTTTGGACCAAAGACACTCCGCCCCCTCCTCAGCTCGAGATGGCGCAGCAGTTGCGGCAAACCAGCATTGGATATACGTTGACGACTGTCGTCGGCCGCCTGGCGTGGACTTCCCCAGAACCGGTGTGGAATACCGCCGTGAACGTGGCCCCGGGGGCCTATCGACTGAATGTGGCTGCTGCGGACGAAACCGGGAAAATAACGGCTGGAGTCTCCACTGCTTTCACCGTCGTTCCCACAAATCCCCATGAAACTGTCAGAATTAGTTCGCTGGTTCTCGGCAAAGCATGTGTGTTCTCACCTGAGCAGCCTACTGCCTCCGGTCAGCCCCAGAGGGTCGATTATCTCAGGGCAGGCAACTGCGATCTGCAGCTCAATCCCAGCCATTTCTTTTCTCCGGAGGACATAGTCTGGACGCTGGTCCGCATCACCCCGGTGGGAAAACTTGCGGGCCGTCCCTCCAAGGACTGGGAGGGAAGCTTTCTGATTTTCAACGAAGCAGGCACCAAGCTGGCGGAAGAGCCAATCCACTGGCTGACTGCGGAGGATGGAAGTTTTGTCGCCACCACTGCATTTCAACTTGGCGATCCAAAACTCGAATTGGCGAATGGGAAGTATGCTGTCGTGTTAACGCTGAAAGGCCCTGGCATTGAGCACAATTACGGAGAAGACGCACCCTTCCTCGTCTATGGCGCGGACGCCGCAGAGAGCAATGCGCCTTCTCCCAGCCGACGCCGAAAGAAGTAGTCCGCCGCGCCACAAAGATCGGCTCCCGAGCCATTCACCGAGATGAACCAGGTCCAGGATTAGAGCGAATTTACAGATACTGTAATCGAAATGGAAGGAGTCATTCTGAGCGAAGCGAAGAATCCAGAGGGTGACGGCGGCAATGACCAGGCGCATATCGTCTGGATTCTTCACTCCGCTGCGCGGAGCCTGCCCTGAGCGTAGCCGAAGGGTTCAGAAT
>JAJZDO010000644.1 GCA_021805955.1 Acidobacteriota bacterium | reverse complement strand
TGTTCTCTGTACGCCCACGCTATGCAGCAAAGCCGATCTTTCCTTGGAAGATTTTTCGCTGGTCGACCTCGACAATGAAAAGATTTGCGGCGATCGACCGCAGACCAGCGAGATCCTGCTGCATCTGGAGATTTACAAAGCTGTGCCCGCGGCGAAGGCGGTGATTCACTGTCATCCGCCGTACGCGACCGCTCACGCTGTGGCCGGAGTGGTGCCGCAGGGTAATTTACTTCCCGAGCAGGAAGTCTTTATTGGCCCAGTGGCGCTGGCGCCGTATGAGACCCCAGGTACCATCGCCTTCGCGAAGACCGTCCTCCCGTACGTGAAAGATCACAACACGATTTTGCTGGCGAACCATGGCATTGTTTGCTGGGCCGACACGGTGACGCATGCGGAGTGGTATGTGGAGGTGGTCGACACGTATTGCAAAACAGTGATGATTGCATCGCAGTTGCGGCCGAAGTTGAATGAGATTCCGCCCGGCAAGATTGCCGACCTGCTGGCGATCAAGAAGAAGCTGGGATTGCCAGACCCACGGCTGAAGAGCAGCTCGGAGGCAACGGAGACGGGTCACGCACACGCGGTCGAGGAGCAACCCAAACCTGCGTCGATCCGGCAACCGGCCAGCTACGAAATCGATGAGCTTGTCAGCCGCCTGACTGTAGAAGTTGGCGCGTTTTTCGACGGAACAAAATAACCCATGCCGCACATTTCTGGGCCGCAGGCTGTGCGTATCCAGCGGTCGGCTGATCACACGCACCAAAAGCCAAAGGGCGAATCCTCTTGCGAGAACTCGCCCCCAGCTAACCGAATTTTCGAAGATCCGGTGTTCGGCTACCGGATCACAACTCAACCGTCCCGGAATCGCTGAGAACCCGCAGGCAAAACCCGCGCATCCTTGGACTTCCGTTCTGCCTGGTTGTAAGAGCTTTCTCTTGGCCAACCGTCTTCAGTTGCCTGAAGTGAGTCTCGTTGCCGGTCCTCAAGCCGACTTCGATTCCGCTCTCTTCTCTGAAAGATTTCTCTTCCGTTGCCACTGAGTATTGCACGGGAAAGGCTCGTTTTTACGGATTTATTTCGGTGCAAATCGCGTACTTTTTGTGCAAAAAAGCAGCGCGATTTCAGCATCATCGGCGAGACCAAAATGCTGCCGCGCAAACTCTCTTATGTCTCGCGAATCTCCAACCTCTATACCCATTCGCCCTGCCGCATCAGCGGCTCGGCAACGTCCGTCGCTGTAAGGCCGTCGATGTCCAGCTTGCCTGATCCGATCATCCAGTCCACGTGGATCAGGCTGTCGTTTGCGCCCTTGGCTGCAAGCTGTTCCGGTGTCAACTTGTCGCCGTCGCGCAGGCACGATGTGTAGGCCTGCCCCAGCGCGATATGCGATGCGGCATTCTCATCGAACAGCGTATTCAGGAACAGCAGGCCGCTGGCCGCAATCGGCGAAGAATGCGGCACCAGCGCCACCTCGCCTAAACGCCGCGCGCCTTCATCGGTGTCGATCAATCGTTGCAGCACCTCCTGGCCGCGGCTGGCGCGTGCTTCCACGATGCGACCTTTTTCAAACCTTACTTGAATCCCTTCGATCATCGTTCCTTGATGCGACAGCGGTTTGGTCGCTGTCACGGTACCGTCGGCACGGTCTTTATGCGGAGTCGTGAAGACTTCTTCCGTGGGCATATTGGGAATGCAGTAGAGGCCGTTTCCCGCCGTTGTCCCTCCACCCAGCCACAGGTGGTCATCCGCGAGTCCCAGGCGAAAATCGGTCCCCGGCCCGCGATACCGCAGCGCTGCGTAACGTTTTTCATTCAGCCGCGCCGCGCGTCTTTGCAGTCCGGCATCGTGCGTCTTCCACGCAGCCATCGGATTCTCGGTATTGATCCGTGTCGTCTGAAAAATCGCGTCCCACAACTTGGCAACTGCCGCATCTTCGGGTTCGCCCGGAAACATCGCCGCAGCCCACGCCGGCGTCGCGCTGGCAACGATGGTCCAATTGATTTCGTGTCGCGTGATTAACTCGAGCGCCGGCCGGTAGGCTTGCGAAACCGCGCGATTCGCCCGCCCCACCTTGCCCGCATCTTCATTCGATAGCAGCGTTGGATTTCCCCCTGCGATGGCCAGTCGCGCCGCTCCGCTTTTGAATGCCTCGCCCATGCCGTCGTACAGCCACTTGGCCGCGTGGTCAAAACTTTCATCCGCGGCAAAATGGTAGCGCATCAACGCCGCTTCGTCATCGCTATAGAGAGTGGTCACCAGGGAAGCGCCCGCTCGATAAGCTTGCTCCGTGATCCGCCGCGCCAGCGCCAGCGAATCGAGAGATGCCGTCATTACCAGTTCCTGTCCAGGCCGCAGGCCCAGGCCAACGCGAACCGCGACTTCTGCCAGCAGGTTCAATTTCTGTTCGTGGGTCCGTTGTTCCGCCATCACTGCCGTTTCACTCATGTCTGTTGGTCCCTCATCGACTGTATAAAGTTTAATTTGTCTGTCATTATGTCGCATTCCATCGCGGTGGGTTTTCGGTGTCCATTGCGGCTACACGCCGATGGGCTTTCGTCGCCATCGCATCTGGTGCCGGTCAACATATCGTCCGCCGGGTTGAACGTCCGGCCGTACCAGCAATTGAAACCGCTGCATCAGTCCATCATTGGAAGGCCATCCCGCAGGGCATGGCAGGCAATCAAAGGGCTTTTCATCATCCCCGGCGGAGCACGATAAACGCATGTCCGTAACGGCGGTTCGACGGATCGCCAAACTTGCGCCAGCAATCGTCGCGGTCGCCACGTCCGGGGAGATCAACGAAAACGCGTCTTCTTTCTCCTGACTTGCCTGGATGGAAAAGTCGCTTGCATGTTGCAAAGAAACTTCTTTCAATGTGATCTCCATAATCTGGGCCAGCGGCGGCGGACTTGTTCGCAGCCTATGGAGAAATTCTTCAATGCCTGACCAGACGTTGGATTCAATCGTGACGCCGGAGGAGGAATTCAGGATGAAGCCGGCCAACTGCAACGAGCGGGCAAGGTTGTAGACGAAGGGACGGAAGCCGACTCCCTGCACCACTCCTTGAATCGAGATGCGCTTGCGTGTTCTCGATAGAGAAGGGCTGGTCATGGAGGGTCCTATGTCGCGCATCCGACAAGCGAGATGGCGAACGTGAACGACTGTCTCCTAAGGGTATATGCCGGTGAAAGCTACCGGACATTCGGCGGTTCGCTGGTTCGCTTCCGACCCTTCGTAGGCAGAAAAAATCGAGGCCTGCGCACGTCAGCTCAAGGTCTACCGGCATCTAAATTCGGATGAAATGGATCGTTGTGGCAACACTCGGCTTGGTCACGCTTTGCGGTTGTGCTCCCTCCAGTCCAAGTCCTGACCAGATTCGCAAGCAGACCGCCAACGCGACGGCGGCGGCAGCGCGCGATACCAAGGCCGTCGCGCAGGGAATTGTTGAGGGACTGAAGACGAAGGGCCCGCTCAACATCAATCGCGCGACGAAAGAACATCTGGAGACATTGCCGGGCATCGACGGTGCCGTTGCAGACAGAATCATCGCGGGCAGGCCGTATCGGAATTCGGAAGAGCTTCCGCGCCGGCACATTATTTCGCGGGCGGAGTATCGCAAGATCGCAACCAAGATCGAAACGCGATGACGCTGGCGGCTGCGATTGAGCCGCACCACTGCGACTGAAGCGCTACGATTCCGAACCTCCCGACGTTGCGGCTGCGGGTGCGTTATAGGAGAACGCGAAGACTTTGATTGTGACTCATCCAGCGCACCTCAGCCGCACTTCGGCGGGGTATCAGCTGGATGCCAGTTCTTTCGCTCGTTGCGCGGCGCGCATGACGGCCTTGATAAGTGTGACGCGCAGACCGCCTTCTTCCAGTTCCAGAATGCCGTCGATGGTGCAGCCGGCGGGCGTGGTGACGGCATCCTTCAACAGCGCCGGATGGCTGCCGGTTTCAAGCACCATCGTCGCCGCGCCGAGCGTCATTTGCGCAGCCAGCAGCGTGGCAATGTCGCGCGGCAGGCCCACCTTGACGCCACCCTCGGCCAGCGACTCCAGAATGATGTAGATGTACGCCGGACCGCTGGCAGACAGCGCTGTTACCGCGTCCATATGTTTCTCGTCCACGGTGACGGTGCGGCCCACGCTGGCGAAAACCTTTTCCGCAACCGCCAGTTGCTCGTCTGTGACGAACTTGCCGCGACAGAGGGCCGTCGCTCCGCAACCCAGCAACGACGGCGTGTTGGGCATGGCGCGAATGACGGCGAGATCGACGCCTGCGGCTTTTTCAATGGCGCTGGTTTTTACCGAAGCTGCGAACGAGATGATCGTCTTCTTCGCCGTTAGCGCAGGACGAATCTGCGCCAGAACTTCGGGGACCGTCTGCGGCTTGACGCCCAGCAGGATCAGGTCACTGTTGCGCGCGGCGGCAAGATTGTCGGTGGAAACAGAAACTCCCCATTGTCCGGCGAGCATTTTTGCGCGCTCTTCATGTTGCACGGTGGCGCGGATATTTTCCGGACGGAACAGACCGTTTTTCAGGAATGCCTGCAGCAGAATGCCGCCCATTTTGCCCGCACCCAGCATCGCTACTTTCGTATTCGAGGCGGCTGCTTGATCCTGCTTGAAATTTTCTTTTTTCTTGGCCATCAACTTAGTTTCCTTCCGTCGTTTCTTGTAGAAATGGTTTGTCATTCTGAGAGTAGCGAAGAATCCAGAGGGTGACAGCGGCGCAAACGAGGTCAACATTCTCTGGATTCTTCACTCCGTTCAGAATGACTCCTTGCGATCTCACCGACCATTGACGTTGAAGATTCTATTTTTCATGGGCCGTCTCTTGCTGCTTGATCCATTCCTCCACGCGCTGCTGCAGAATATCGAGAGGTAAAGCTCCGGAGTCGAGCACTTCATCATGGAATGCGCGAAGATCGAAATTCTTTCCCAGCGCTTTCTGCGCCTCGGCGCGTAGCTCCAGAATTTTCAATCGGCCCATGTCGTAGGCCAGGGCCTGGCCCGGCCACGCAGTGTAGCGATCGACCTCTTCCTGGATGGTAATGTCATCCATCGCGGTGTGGTCGTGGAAGTAT
>JAJZDO010000695.1 GCA_021805955.1 Acidobacteriota bacterium | reverse complement strand
AAAAGCAGTCGCAGTGGTTCTCAACCGGATCGTTCAAGGACGCTGTTGGCCACTTCGGCTCAGCCCCGAATGGAGTGCTGCTTAGCCCAGGTCTGGAACTGTGGGATCTGGCCGGGATGAAGAACATTAAATTACCGAGGGATATGAGCCTTCAGTTCCGTGCTGAATTCTTCAATGCCTTCAACCACACCAACTTCGGTCAACCTTCCATTGACGGTGGTGGTATCGGAACGAACACCGACTTCAGCTCGTATGGTCAGGTGGTCGCAACCCGTGCTCCCCGTGAAATTCAATTTGGCGGCAAGTTTTACTTCTAACCGTTGCAAAGTGGTTTCACACTTCTCTCCTGCCGCGTTGGTTCTTGTTTAAGAGATCCAACGCGGCGCGTTTGTTCGTCCATCCCGGCCTACTCTTCCGAAACAATCGACATCCAGTTTCAGGAGGGATGCATGCTTGCAGGTGACGGGCTGTTGCGCCGCGTCCGGTTCAACAGGGCTTTGATCGTTCCGCATCTGATTGCGGTGTGTCTCTTCGCAGGACTATCCCCGGCAATGCAGGCGCAAGCCGCTGCAGCACCCGCGGCTCCGCAAGCCGCAAGTTCCCTCGCACCGCTGGTTCCAATGCCGCGGGAAATGCACCCCGGGGCGGAGATTTCCCTTTCGCACGGCGTCGTGGTCTCTGCCGCGAATCGCTCCCCGTCCGACCTGTTCACAGCCAAGGATCTGGTACGCCAACTCGAGAAACGCGGAGTGAAGGCGCATCTCGCAAAGAACGGAAAAGTCAAAATCGTGTTGCTACGGACAACCGATAGAAAGGCGCGCCAAGTCCTTGCCAAAGCTCACCTGTCATTCGATCCAGCGATGCAGGCCGAAGGCTATGTCCTCGCCACCGAAGGTTCGACGCTCTATGACATAGGGGCCAGCGACTCCGGGGTGTTTTACGGGGCGCAGACGATTAAACAGCTTATTCGCGGCATGGGACCAAATGCCGTGATGGCCACTGGAACTGTCCGGGACTGGCCGGCCATGAAATACCGCGGCTTGAGTGACGACCTGTCCCGCGGTCCGGTTCCAACCCTCGCCTTCCAGAAACATCAAATTCGTATCCTTTCGGAATATAAGGTCAACATCTACTCGCCGTACTTTGAGAACACTCTCACATATTCTGCAAATCCACTGGCAGCCGCGCCGGGCGGAGCAATGTCCAAGGCAGATGTGGAATCGCTTGTCCGTTATGCCAGGAAGTATCACGTGATTCTTGTTCCCGAGCAGGAAGCGTTTGGACATCTGCATCACACGCTGGAATATGACGTTTATTCCCCGCTGGCGGAGACGCCGCATGGCAGCGTGCTGGCTCCTGGACAGGCGGGCTCTCTGCCGCTGATCCAAAGCTGGTTCACCGAAATTGCAAAGATTTTTCCAGGGCCATTCATTCACATTGGTGCGGATGAAACCTTCGATCTGGGAAAGGGTCAGACCAAGCCCCGGGTTGAATCCGAAGGTCTGGGCGCGGTCTATATAGACTTTCTGCGGCAGATTTATACCGTCCTTGCGCCGCTGCATAAAAAAGTTTTGTTCTGGGGCGATATTGCCATGAACAATCCGGAGCTTGTGAAGACACTGCCCAAGGACATGATCGCGGTGGCGTGGGTTTACAATCCGCAGCCGGATGGCTATGACAAGTGGCTGATGCCCTATGTGAACGCGGGGATGGAGACCTGGGTCTCTCCCGGCGTTAACAACTGGCGCCGCGTCTATCCGGATTTCAACGCTGGATTTGACAACATTCAGAAGTTCATTGCGGATGGCCAGCGGCTGGGTTCGACCGGCGCGCTGAATACGGTTTGGAACGATGAAGGCGAAGGATTATTCAATCTCGACTGGTACGGCGTACTGTACGGAGCAGCCGCTGGCTGGCAGCCGGGGAACAGCAGTATTCCGCAATTTCAACAGGCGTACGGAGCCGTGTTTCACGGAGATCCGACGGGCGATATTGATCAGGCGCAGATGGAGCTGATGGCAGGCCAGCGCCTGCTGGAAGGCGCTGGCCTGGCGTCCACCACGCGTTACAGCTTTTGGGTGGATCCGTGGAGTCCACGGGGGCAGGAGATTTCTGCCAAGCTTTTGCCTGTGGTGACTGAAATGCGTCTCCACACCGAACGCGCGATTACGCTGATTGACCAGGCGCGTGCCACCCCGGGGATACGCGAGATCGATGCGCTGGACGCAATGGAA
Organism: Acidobacteriota bacterium; assembly: GCA_021805955.1. The sequence continues at coordinate 2,856 of JAJZDO010000695.1, read as the reverse complement.
ATGGGCGCCAGAAGACTGGACTTTCTTGGGTACAAATTTGAGGCGGCACAGCAGATCGTCGATGAGTATCGCCTGGCATACAGCGAGCAGAAGGATGCATCAGGCCGGCATGATGTAATTCACGAGCTGGGAACGATTGCGGGTGTGGATGGCCAGTGCGCTGATCTGCGCGACGGCTACGGCTTGACCGCCGACTTGTATCGCGCGGCGTGGCTGAAGGAGAATCGCCCCTTTTCACTGAACACGGTTATGGCGCAATATGAAATGGCGATGCAGTTGTGGATTCAGCGGGGAAACCAGTTTGGCGACGTGATCCATGACTGGTACAAGACGCAGACTTTGCCGGCGCCCGAAAGCCTGGGTTTACCACCGATGCCGGTTAGCTCCGCGCCCGCCGCCAGTGTTCCACCTGCCCCTGCAACGAAGAGCAATTGACTGCCTTTACCCACTCGCGGCTGCATGCACCGGATCTGCTGATTATCGGCGCGTACCTGGCCGGCATAACCTGGTTTGGCCTGCGTTTCCGCAAGCCCGAACGTACGTTGCAAAGTTACTTCCTCGCCGACCGCAATATTCCCTGGTGGGCGATCATGCTTTCAATTGTCTCTGCGGAGACAAGCACGCTGACAATCATCAGCGTGCCTGGGCTGGCGTTCACCGGAAACTTCGGATTTCTGCAATTAGTGTTCGGCTACCTGCTGGGCCGCATCGTTGTGTGCTTCGCGTTTTTGCCCAGATATTTTCAAGGCCGCCTGTTGACGGCCTATCAACTGATCGGCCAGCGCTTCGGACCGCGGCTGCACCGCATAACAGGAATTCTTTTTCTGGCCACCAGGGCGGCCGCAGAGGGTGTCCGCGTTTTCGCGGTCGCCATCGTGGTACACGCCGCTTTAGGCACGGGAGATGTTGCGTCGATCGCGATTATTGCCCTGCTGACCTTGATCTATACGTTTGAAGGCGGATTGTCGGCCGTGATTTGGACCGACGTTGTGCAGATGGCGATTTATGCCGGCGGAATCGGACTGGCGGTGTGGACGCTTACCCACGATGTGCCCGGAGGATGGGCAACGATTCACGCGATCGCCGGCCATGCCGGCCGGTTCCATCTCTTTGACTTTTCACTGAATGTATCCCATGCCTACACCTTCTGGGCCGGGGTGATCGGTGGATGCTTCCTGACGATGGCGAGTCACGGTACGGATCAACTGATGGTGCAGCGGCTGCTTGCTGCACGTAACTTGCGCAGTTCGCAAGCGGCTCTGCTTGTGAGCGGCGTTCTGATCCTGGTGCAGTTCACAGCCTTCCTCGGCATTGGCGCCGCACTCTTCGTGTACTACACCCGCATGGCGCCGGCACAGCCCTTCATCAGCGCGGACCATGTGTTTCCGGCCTTCATCGTGGCGAAGTTCCCTGTCGGACTGGCAGGCATTATGGTGGCCTCGATCCTGGCGGCAGCGATGTCAAACCTAAGCGCAGCACTTAATTCTCTGTCTTCCACCAGTGTTGTCGATCTTTATCTTCGCATTGCGCCGCATGCCAGTCCTGCGCGGCAGGTCTTCGTGTCGCGCGTCAGTACGGTTGGCTGGGCGATCGTACTCTTTCTTCTCGCAATCCTTTCACGGACAGGCGGCCACGTTGTCGAGCTTGGTCTCGCCATCGCCTCCGTTGCATACGGGTCGCTGCTCGGGGTGTTTCTACTGGGGATTTTGACGAGGCGTGCAAATGAGTCCGGCGCGATTGCGGGAATGATTTTTGGCTTTGCGCTGAATATCGCGCTTTGGCTGCAGCCTCATACGCTGCGGTTTGCCATCGACGGCCACATGATCGTGCTGCCAAAGATTGCGTGGACATGGTATGTGGTGTGCGGTGCGATCTTTACCTTCGTTGTCGGGTATTTGACGAGCTTCTGGACGCACGCGGGAGTTCATGAGAAAGCCGCCGAGCTTACATAGCTCGCCAACACTGGAGTTTGCGCCTTGAAACGTCTTCTTTGGGACCGATGCCATCACCTGCTCACCGCATGCGCACTTCTTTTACTCTTCTCCCCTGGTGCCCATCCCATGCTGGCGCAGGCGTCCAAAGCGCCGGATTTTCGCGCAATCGACCAAATCCTCAACCAGGCGGTGGCCAACCATCGCCTGCCCGGAGCGGTGGTCATCATAGGACATAACGGAAACGTCGTGTTCGAGCATGCATACGGCGAGCGCTCCCTGGAGCCGACACGTGCGCCTATGCGGGAAAACACCATCTTCGACATGGCGTCGATGACAAAAGTGATGGCCACCACAACGGCAGCGATGGAACTCTATCAGCAGGGCAGGTTCCGGCTGAATGACCCCGTAGCCAAGTATCTCCCGGCATTTGCACAGAACGGCAAAGCAAGCATTACGATCCGGCAGGTGATGACGCACTATTCCGGACTGCCTCCTGATCTTGACCTGAAGGAACCATGGTCAGGCAAGCAGAAGGCGTACGAGATGGCAATGGCGGCAAAGCCCGATCACCCACCAGGGACGAATTTCCGCTACAGCGATATCAACTTTATTGTTATGGGTGCGCTGGTAGAAAAACTCAGCGGGATGACGCTCGATCAATACGCTGCGAAGAATGTATTCGCACCTCTGAAGATGACGCACACGCGGTATCTTCCTCCCGCAAGCTGGCGCCCCGATATTGCGCCGACGCAGTATGACGAAAATCATCACATGCTGCTGGGTGTTGTGCATGACCCCACAGCGCGCCGCATGGGTGGGGTTGCAGGCCATGCCGGACTGTTTAGTACCGCCAGCGATGTTTCGCTCTTTGCTCAGGCACTCCTTGACCGGCTGGCCGGCAGACAGAGTGCGTTTCCTGTAG
>JAJZDO010000895.1 GCA_021805955.1 Acidobacteriota bacterium | reverse complement strand
GAACCGCGGCGTTGGCGGAGGCGATCGATCGCTGTGTTGATTCGTTTCGCAAGGCCGGGAAACTGGAGGAGAAGCGGACGGCCGCGTGGCAGGCGCGGCTGGTAGAAATGATTCGTCAGAAATTGGTGCGAGAGCTGGTGCGGCATCGACTGGGAAAGTCTGAGCTGGAAGCGCACGCGCATGCGGTGGCGACGCGGCAAGAAGATCCATATTTGCTGGTGGATGGCCTGGTGCGGGGGCTGCTGGATTTGCATCGGGACGATCGCAGCGTCTAACAAGTTGAGGGGGGACGGAGTGGCAGAACGCACGGATTTGGTGCCGGAAAGGTTGGAAATCGGGAGCATGCTTCATATCGATCATCTTGGAATTGCAGTGAGCGATTTGCGCCAGGCGCGCAACTTTTACGAACTGCTGGGGATGCCTGTTGGTCCAGTGGAACTGGTGGAGCACGAACAGGTACGGGCGGTGATGGTGCAAGCCGGGGAGAGTCGCATCGAGTTGCTGGAGCCGATTTCGCCGGAGTCCGTGATCGGGCGATTCATCGAGCGTCGCGGAGAAGGGATGCATCACGTTGCGCTGCATGTGGACGACATCGAAGAAGTATTTGCAGAGATGAAATGCGCGGGGATGCGGCTGGTTTCGGATGAACTGAAGATAGGCGCGGGCGGCCATCTTTATTTTTTTGTGCATCCTTCCAGTACCGGCGGCGTCCTGGTGGAGATTTGCCAGAACGCTGACGCGGACGTTGCGATCTGATGCTGCTGCTCGTCGTAGATACCGCAGGCCCAACAGGAGGCGTGCTGTTGGCTCGGGGCAATCCGGGTGAAGTCGGCGCTGATTCTGTCGATCCACGGATGGAGATTCTTGGTGTGATGGAGTTGCATCCGCGCGCCTTTTCCGCAGAGATGATTCCCGCCATTGCGGAGCTGCTGCAGGCGAACGGAAGCCGGCTTCAGGATGTGGACGCATTTGCGGTCGTTACGGGTCCGGGCTCGTTTACGGGACTTCGAGTAGGGCTGAGTGCAGTGAAGGCGATGGCCGAAGCGACCGGAAAGCCGATTTTGACGGTATCGCGCCTGGCAATTCTGGCGTCGATGGCGGCGACCCTTTCGCAGAGTGAGTCGGGCGATGTGCCAATCCATGTGGTGCTCGATGCCGGACGGGGAGAGTTCTACCATGGCATCTATCGAGATACGGGGAAGACATGCGTGACTGAGTCGTTCGAAACGCTCGACGCGCTGACTGAAAAAATCAAGCAACAGCCTGGGTGGGTGATTGCTGCAGAGGCATCCGTGAGAGCGGCATTCCAGTCTGTCGCTGGTTCGAGGCTGTGCGAAGTGCCGTCCCCTTCTGTGCGCGATGCGCTGCCGCTGGCCGTGGCTGAATGGCAGGCGAGGAGGTTTCGCGACCCGGCCAGTGTGGATGCGAACTATCTGCGTCGTTCGGACGCAGTGGTGGTGGTACGGACAAAAGCGGAGCCCATCGCGCAGATCGCGCGCGCGGAGGATGTGCTGTCATGACGCCTAAGGATGTCCCGGTGCCGGCCCAGGGCCTCGTCATTCGCCGGGCGGAGCTTGAAGAGGTCGAGGCCGTCCTGGAATCCGTGTTGAATTTGGCGAAAGCCTCGGCTACGGCGGCGCATTGGTCGCGGGCGGCTTTTTATCCATATCTGGCGACCGACGAAGCCGGCGGCGATCTGCAGGCAAAGGCCATGTTTCTTGCCTGCGCCAATCCATTCGCGAGCGCAGCGGAGGCAGCTTCTGGCGATCACCCAATCGCCAAGGTGGACGGGGTTGTTGGATTCGCCGCATTTTCCGCCATTATGACCGTGGGTGCGGGTGAGTCCACGCTGGAAAATATGGCTGTGGCTATCCCATGGCAGCGGCAGGGGATTGGCCGGAGACTGCTGGCTGCCGGGATACTTTGGTGTCGCGCGCACGCTGCCCGAAGCGTGTTTCTGGAGGTCCGGGAAACCAACCAAGTGGCCGTTTCGCTCTACAATCGGACTGGTTTTTCTGTCGTTGGACGCCGGCCCGGATATTATCGCAACCCGTTGGAAGCTGCGCTTCAGATGCAGAAATCCCTTGATTGTGTCGTCTTGGGCAGGTGATTTTTATCCTGTTGAAATCTCCCCGTTGCATCCGGTTGACGCCCGTGATAGCTTGTCTGTCAATACGGAATCAGGAGGTACTTCCTAATGGAAATTTCCGTTGAGGCTTCACCGTCCGAAGCCACCCCTTTGGGTCGTCTGCTGGAAGAGCACCGGCAATATTCCCAACAATTAGAGGCCATTCTGGCCCAGCCCTATCTGAGCGACTCCGAGCAGATAGAAGCAGCGCGATTGAAAAAGCTGAAATTGAAGCTGAAAGATCAGATGGCGGGATTTGCGCGCTGCTCTCCGTCGACGTAGCGCGCCCGAAAAACGCGCTCGTTAGGATTATCCCGGCGAACCGTATAATCTGTTCTACGCAATGGTTCGTGACGGATATTTTTACGGGTTAGGTTTCGGGGCGGTTGGTGTCCTTGTCTGGGTCGCCACGCATTGGGTGTTGCTGACAGCAGTTCCAGTCTTATTGGCTGCGTTTTTCCTTTGGTTCTTTCGCGATCCGGAGCGGGCCATCCCGGAAGCTCCCGGCCTGATTGTTTCGCCCGCCGACGGTAAAGTCACCCTGATTGAAACCGTGGAGACATCCGCAGGACCGCAGCGACGCATCAGTATTTTCCTGAATGTATTCAATGTTCACGTGAATCGTTCTCCGATTGCTGGGAACGTGCAGCTAGTTGACTATCAAAAAGGCAAGTTTCTGAATGCGATGAACCCCGACTCAGCCACGGAGAACGAGCGGAACTACGTCGAGATCGCGGGTGAGCTATGCACGGTGGCATTCACTCAAATTGCAGGCCTGCTGGCGCGTCGCATTGTTTTTCAAAAAAAGATTGACGACTGGGTGCATCGCGGGGAAAGAGTGGGGCTGATCAAGTTCGGTTCTCGTGTCGATGTCGTGTTTCCTCTTTCCTGCGAAGTTCAGGTCAGAGTGAGCCAGCACGTTCAGGGCGGCTCGTCGATTTTGGCGATCATGCCCTCCAGCGACACGGAGGAAGAATTGTTGGCAGCGGTCTCCGCCGACGCAGCTCCTTTTGGACTGGTAACGGGGCCGGTGCGATGAGTGAAGTTGCTGGCCGCAAGCGGGGACCGGCACGGCGCGGCATGTACATTCTGCCCTCGTTATTCACCGCCGGAACCATCGGTGCAGGCTTCTATGCAATTATGCAGAGCCTGCAAGGTTCGGCCTTGGAACCGCATCACTTTGACTACGCGGCGCTGGCTATCGGACTGGCCATTCCGTTCGATGGATTGGATGGCCGCATTGCGCGCATGACGAATACTGCGTCCGACTTTGGCAAGGAACTGGATTCTCTTGCCGATGTGATTACCTTTGGCGTTGCGCCCAGCGTTCTGGCGTACAGTTGGGGTTTTCGCATGTTGCCGCCGACCATGGATCCGATGTTGCGTCATAAGCTGATGCAGATCGGCGCCGTTGTTTGCTTTCTGTTCCTCATCTGCGGAGCGTGCCGCCTGGCGCGATTCAATACCAGCGCCGATGCGAAGCCGAAAAATCCTGGCCGTCCCGATCGAAAATATTTTGTGGGAATGCCAATCCCCGCTGCCGCTGGAGTGATTGCAGCGTGCGTGCACTATTTTCTCGGTACACCCGTCTTTAGTGGCGCCGTTGCAGCCGTCTGGATTGGCCTGATCGGGTTGGTTGGATTTCTGATGGTCAGTACCTGGCGCTTCTGGAGCGGCAAGGAAATTACGCTCACTGGCCGTCATCCATTTCAGTTGCTGGTGCTGATCGGTGCTGCCGTTTCAGTTTTATTGTTGTTCTCCCAGGTTTTGCTTTTTGTCATCGCGCTGGGCTATATGTTTTCCGGACTGCTGGCTCGGGCGGCCTATTCCTGGACGCTGCGGCGTCGACGAAACAAGAATCCAGATGGCACGACTCCCAGGCCTACCGGCGATTCAATCTAAGCCGATTCGACGGTGTAAGCCTGCTGCAGGGGGAAACTAGACAGAGGTTCCATGGCAGATAAGTCGCTAAAAATTGCGTTGGTGGGCGCCGGCACTCTGCTCGGCAAGGCGCTCAGCGAAGAGTTGGCAGCGTCTGCGTTTGCGTCCGCGGATATACGTTTATTGGACGATGACGAAGATGCCCAGGGAAAATTGGCGGCGGTCGACGATGAGATCACGTTGATTCAGCGCATCGACCTGGATTCCTTCGACGGCTGCGAGTTTACTTTTTTTGCAGGGGATGCAGCGCAGACGAAAAAATATGCGCGGGAGGCGCTGAAGGCGGGGTCTTGCATTGTGGACCTCAGCGGGGAACTGGAGCAGACGCCCGGCATTCTGGTGCGCGCGCCGTGGGTCCCGGAGCGGCCCGCGAGTCCCGACGCATCCGGGGGGCGAAGGTTGTCGAAGGCGCCGGTGCCCAATCTCGATACGCGGGCGGTCGTTTCCGCGCATCCAGTGGCCGTGTTGCTGGCGATGCTGGCGGCGCGCAGCCAGAAAGTCGCGCCGTTGCATGGTCTGTGGGCAACTTTACTGCAGCCGGCCTCGGAGTACGGCCATGCTGCGTTGGAAGAACTGCACCAGCAGACGGCGAACCTGCTGTCTTTCCAGCCGTTGCCGACGGCGGTCTTCGGCGGACAGACCGCATTTACTTTGGCGGTTTCATTTGATGGAGCGGGACAAGTCGCCTTGGCCAGCGCATCTGATAAAATTCGGCGACACTACGCCAAGATTTCTTTTGTCCCGTCATCGTCGCTGGCGCTGCAGGTGATTCAGGTCCCGGTTTTTCATGGTTACGCACTGTCGGTTTCCATTGAGTTTTCGCATCCTGTCGCGGCAGGGGCGCTGGCCAAGGCGCTGGCGGGCCCTCATGTTCGCATTGTTGCCGACGCAGCAGCCTTTCCCGGCAACGTGCAGGCTGTGGAGGAACAGGAGCCACAGATCCTGGTGCAGCCAGTTTTTCCACCTTCGGAGTCGGAAGTGTCGGCAGGCGTAGTTATAAAAAGCCCCGTGGCACAAGAAGCCGGG
>JAJZDO010000805.1 GCA_021805955.1 Acidobacteriota bacterium | reverse complement strand
CGCCGGTCGCCTGTGCCGTGCCCGCCCCGGTGCCAAGATTGCCCGATCCAATCGACGCGTCGTATTCATTGGGAAACGTACCGTAAAGGCCATCCAGAATGCCGGCGGAAATGGTGTCCGCGAACAGGCCAACGCCGCCGCGCAGAACGGTCTTGCCATCTCCCTTGGTGTCCCAGTTGAACCCGACGCGTGGCTGCCATACCCCCGTCTCGATCGACGGGAATGCGCTGCGGTGTCCAGCGGAAAGGGTCGCGTTATAGGGCGTGTCCAGCGTGGCGGAGGTGTCGGGGAACCCTCCTGCGTAGTGGGTGTAGCAGTTGTTCACGCACCCGGGGTTCCCGGTGCGATCGAACCGTATGCCGTAGTCCACTACCAGGTTGGACTTGGCCCGCCACTCGTCCTGCGCGTAGACACCTAAGTTATAGAGAGCGGTATAGATGTTTTTTAGATTGGTGAAGTTTTGATTGAAGAACGAATTGGAAGCTCCGGGGAACGCGCCTCCGGCGAAATCCGCGGCGCTGCCGAAAAAAGCGTAGCCTCCATAGGTGTTTTCCTGCAGAAAGGTGTCGGTCACATCGTCCCGCCTGAAGTCTCCGCCGAACCGGAAGCTGTGGTTGCCTTTCAGCCAGGAGACGTCATCCACAACCTGATACTGCGTCACGTTGCGCCCTTGCGGGAAGATGAACCAGGGGACCCCCAACGAAACCAAGCCAAACTCGCTCTGGCCGATGCCCGTCAGATTGCCGTTTCCGCCGTTGACGGTTTCAATGAGCTGATTTGGGGAGACGGCCAGCGAAGCGGGTATGTTGGCCGGAGTGAAGATGGCGCTGTAGTAAAGTCCCGACGCGATCAATTGGTTGGTCACGTTGGGTGTAAAGCTATAGGTATCGTTAAGCTGGCCGGAGTAGGCCGGTTGCGTGCTTCCTATGTCGTAGAGCGGATTGATCAAGCTGGTAAATGTCGGCTGGTGTCCCTGATCGTCCGTGACCCGGAAGAAAATAGTGTGTTTGCTGCTGATGTTCCAATCCAGCCTTCCAGCCGCAAGCCATTCGCGGTTCAGGTTCTCCGCGTTGACGAATGCTTGGTTCAGGCAGCCCTCCGCGGGGCTGGAACCGAATGTTCCGCCGGTGCTGTAGTCGGTAGTACCCGCCAGGGTGCCGCAGCCGCCTCCCGCGATCGCGCCGGTCGCAAGAGCGGATGCATAGCCGGGTCCCCCCTGCATCGATTTGAATATGGTCCCGTACACGCTCTTGGCGCTGGCCGCAACATTCGGATTGGCCAGGATGCTGGCCTGCAGGTTGGGAGTCGGAAAGTTGACGTAGCCGGAAGCGGGCAGTACATAGCGAAGACCTTCCGTGTCCACGAAAAAGAACAGCTTGTCGTGCTTGATCGGGCCGCCGATCTGGGCGGCGTACTGGTTGGAGATCGCTTTCGGCTTGGCAACCCCATTGTGGTTGTTGAAGAAGTCGTTGGCATTCAGGCCCGAGCTGTTGTAGTTGTACTGCAGCAGCCCATGCACCCGGTTGGTGCCGCCTTTGGTCACGTAGGTTTCTATCACGCCGGCCTGCCGTCCGTATTGCACGCTATAGCCGTTCTGCACCACGGAAGCCTGCGCGATCTCCTGCTGGCCGAGAGTCAGGTTGGAGGAGCCGGAGTTGTTGATGTTCAGGAAAGGATCGTTGTCGTCCGCGCCATTGATAATCACCAGGTTCGAAACGCTCGGGAGACCGTCGGAATTGAAGCTGCCATACCCCATCGTCCCGGCCGCCACGTTCACCCCAGGAATCGTATACGCAATCGATGTGATGTCGCCGCCAGGCATCGGCAGGTTCTGGAACTGCTGCGTGGTGAAGGTCGTGGTTGTGTTTGAGGTCTGCGTATCGATCAACTGGGCGTTTTCCGCGCTTACCTGTACCGTCTGGGCGCTGGCGGTCGGGGTGACCGTTACGTTGGCGACCATTTGCTGGCCGGTCAAAACCTGCACGGAGGTCGTAGTGGACTGCAATCCAGGCGCGGTTGCGGAAACGTCAAATTTGTCCGGCTTCAGGAATGGCGCGGTGAAACGTCCGTCTGCGTTCGAAGTCAGATTCAGCACCGCACCCGTGGCCGTGTCCGTTACCGTAACCGCCGCGCCCGGTACGACCGCGCCCGTCGAGTCCGTGACCACGCCGTTGATACTGCCTGTAACCGATGTCTGGGCGAAGGTAACCGGCAAAAAATTGGGACAAAGTATGACGAGCGCTAAAGCCGCAAAACAAATCCGAATGCTTTTCAACAATTGCTCCATCGACGACCGCTGCATTGAAATCCTCCCCCGTGTAGGCACAATGGTTGTGCTTCTGCTTACATTCCCGCTGACCGCTTTCCACCGGCTGCATGTGCCGGTATCTCGCTGGCTTCGATCCTCATCACTGGCCTCCAACAACGGATGAGAGGTACACAATGTTTCTTAGGAGCGCTCGTGGCACACAAGTGCGGTTGGCACTCCGTTGACTTAAGGGCAAAGCAATCCAAAAGCCAAAATGAAGCGTGGTGAACGGACACGTATTCGTGATGAAATGCCGCAAAGCGTGATGAATGGAAATCGTGGATGGAGACTATGGAATCTTGCATAAGCAACATTCCGGATTGTGAATGTGTGGAGCGGCGAAAATGTCGAACTTGCGGGTCGTAGCAGCAGTTGACTCCGCAGAAAGACGGCCTATCGCAATCGAGTTACCATTGAATTTCCTGGGAGTGGGTTGGTCTTCGAGACAATGCCCAGGCATCGCTTGCTGCGCGATCCGGTTCTTCCACAACAACGGTGTCCAGTTGCAATGAAAAGAACAGCTTCAGGAATTCTGCCGCTGATCGCACTCGATCGCGGGTCCCCCAAGGCCCTGCACACGCAGATCTATGAGGGGTATCGCCTGGCGATCGTCGAAGGGAGCCTTCGCGCTGGGCAGCGGGTCCCATCGACCCGTGTGTTGGCATCGGAACTGGGCGTTTCAAGGTTCCCTGTTCTTACCGCCTACTCTCAACTGTTGGCGGAAGGATATTTTGAGGGCCGGATTGGCTCTGGGACCGTCATCAGCAGTTCTCTTCCGGACCGGTTCCTGAAGAGCAATGCAGTTGGTTCCTGCGTCTCGCCGCTCACCCCCGGTCCTCGGCCTCGGGCGCAGCGTGCTTCAGTACTGCTTGCTTCCCTCAGGCCCGCTTATGTGCACGGCTTCGGAGCGTTCAATGTGGGAGAAGTCGCCTTCGACCAATTTCCTCTTCAAATTTGGTCGAATTTGGTCTCGAGCCGTTGTCGCGACCTGCAAGATCAATCTCTTCATTACGGAGACCCGATGGGAGCGCTGGTTTTGCGCGAAGAGATCGCAAATTATCTCAGAACCGCGCGATCGGTGAAGTGTGAAGCCGATCAGGTCATGATCGTCAGTGGATCGCAACAGGCGCTCGATATTTCAGGCCGCGTGCTCGTCGATCCGGGAAGTGCGGTTTGGGTTGAAGAACCCGGCTATCGCCGGGCGTGCGACGTTTTTTCGCGGGCAGGCTGTCGCCTCATCCCGGTTCCTGTTGACAATGAGGGCATGGATGTTGCCGCAGGTATACGGCGCTGCCGCAAGGCGCGGGTCGCGGTCGTCACACCTTCCCACCAGTTCCCCCTCGGCGTCACTATGAGCGCAAAGCGCCGCTTCGAACTGCTGGATTGGGCCCAAAGCACGGGCGCATGGATCATTGAAGACGATTATGACAGCGAGTACAGGTACGACAGTTCCCCGATTGCATCGCTGCAGGGACTGGATGGAAATGCCCGCGTAATCTACATCGGAACTTTCAGTAAGGTCCTCTTTCCATCGCTCCGCCTCGGATATATCGTCATTCCAAAAGACTTGGTTGGCGACTTTTTGGCTGCCCGCCGTTTCATGGATCTTGGCCCAGCGCTATTCTTTCAGGCTGTGATCGTGGACTTCATTCAAGACGGCCATTTTGCGCGTCATCTGCGAAGGATGCGGCTCCTTTACCAGAAACGGCGGACCGCGCTCGTGGACAGCATCGGCATGGAGCTAGGGTCGATGGTGAACGTTCTGGGGAGTGAGGCCGGGATGCACCTGACCGTCACGCTACAAAGCGATATCTCCGATACAGAAATTTCCAGGCGGGCAGCCAAGCAAAACCTTTGGCTCTGGCCGCTCTCCGATGCATATCTTGAGAGCGCCACATCCAACGGATTTATTTTGGGCTTCGCCAATACCGCGGAAGCAGACATTCCACCCGCGGTCCGCAAGCTGCGCAATCTGTTGATGGCGAAATAGGGCCTCTCATCGCTCTTCCTGCCCGATTCATCACGGTGGTCGGCATAAATTCACTCAAGTGGATATTGCCGTCCGGCATCGCGTTATTCACAATGTTCTTATGGCGTTACGGCAGTTCAATGCGCCAGCTATCCTCGGGCGGGATTTCGACAATCATGGAGAAGCCTGGTATGCGATCCCCGCTGCATTCAGTTGGCTGAATTCGCTCAAGCATGTCCTTTTCTGTGCAGCAAATTCTCCAATAATGAGGATGACCTGAGTGACGACCTTACGACTGTCGTCCTGGAGGGCCGAACAATGATCGATCATGCATGGAAGACATCGCCTGCCGATCCTCCGAATTTCAAGATGAGATCTGGCGGCTCGGACCTGAACTACGTTCTCCCTGTCCCATTGGATATGCACGACTTAATAGATTCAACAAGTCAAAAAGAAGACGAGTTTTACCGCGTCCCGATCATACCCTACAAGCAATATCGAGAGGCTGAGGAGAGAAAGTTCCTGGCAAGGATTGGCGTGAGGGCCGGCGACAAAATCGTCCCGGTACAGCTACGCGAGGTTTTTTGGATTCAAAGCAAGGGAAACCTGCTTTGTATCCACCTGCGGGATATGGATTACGACTGCAGAATCACGATGAAAGAACTGTCCCTGCAACTGGACCCCACCCGCTTTCTTCGCGTCCACCGGAACGCAATCGTGAATCTGGACCATGTGGTGGAATTCGACCTTCCGCGCCATGGAAATGCGTTTGTTCTTTTGCGCAACGGAAAGGCGCTTCCAATGGGACAGGGAGAACG
>JAJZDO010001064.1 GCA_021805955.1 Acidobacteriota bacterium | reverse complement strand
TACGCCGCGCAACGGCCACCTTCTTTTGCGCGGTCAGCGCCATTCCGTCTTCGTCGATGGTCAGAGCGATGACGGCAGCGCCATAGCGACGAGCCATGGGCAGAACCTTCGAGGTACGCTTTTCACCATCTTCCAGATTGATGGAGTTGATCAAAGGCTTGCCGGGAATGCGCTTCAGCGCTTCCTCGATGACATCGGCTTCGGTGGAATCAACCAGCACCGGCGCAGGCACGCGCGTGGCGATCTGATCGAGCACCGCATTCATGTACGCTTTTTCGTCTTCGCCGACGATGGCGCAGCAGATGTCCAGCATCTGGCTGCCTTCCTTGGCCAGGCGTTTGGAAAGCGCAAGGATTCCGCCGTAATCGCCGCTGCGAACCATCTCGCGAAATACTGGACTGCGCGTGGTGGTGTTCATTTCCTCGGCGACAATTACAGGCTGCCCATCGATCTCCAACGGGATGGCAGAGTAGGCGCTGGCAGCAACGCTCTGCGCGACGGCATGGGTCGCTGCCGGCTTGGCATGCTCCACAGCTTCAACCACTGCTCGAAGATGTTCCGGAGTGGTGCCGCAACAGCCACCGACAACACGCACGCCATACTCTTCCACAAACTGTTTGTGAAAGTGCGCCAGTTCCTCCGGCGTCAGCGCGTAGACGGCATGGCCGCCGACATTCTGCGGCAGACCTGCATTCGGCAGCACGCTCACAGGTCGCGTCGCATTCTGGCAGAGGAAACGCACGGCATCGTTCATCTCGCGTGGGCCGGTAGCGCAGTTCAGTCCGATCACGTCCGGCTGGAAGCATTCCAGCACCGCAAGCGCCGCGCCAATTTCGCTGCCCAGCAACATTCTTCCGGTCGCCTCCAGCGTGACCTGCATCTGGACTGGCAGGCGCTTGCCGGTCGCGCGCATGGCGTCCTCACAGGCTGCCAGCGCGATCTTGCCCTGCAATAAATCCTGACAGGTCTCGATCAGCAAGACATCGACGCCACCTTCGATGAGCGCTTCAATCTGCTCACGATAGGCCTCGGCCATGGCATCGTAGGTAATGTGTCCGAGCGATGGCAGTTTGGTGGTAGGGCCGATGGAACCGGCAACAAAGCGCGGCTTTTGCGGTGTGGAATATTGCGCGGCAACTTCTTTTGCCAGATGTGCCGCGACGATGTTCAACTCGCGCGTTTTGTCTTCCAGTTGATACTCCGCCAGCACAATGCGCGAGGAACCGAAGGTATCCGTCTCAATGACATCGCAGCCGACTTCCAAAAAATTGGCATGAATGCCGCGAATCACATCCGGCCGGCTGAGCACGAGCAGCTCATTGCAGCCTTCCTTGTTCCAATAATCGTCGATGGTCAGGGCGTGCTTCTGAATGCTGGTACCCATTGCACCGTCATAGACGATGACTCGATCTCGTAACACTTCCGAAAAAGTTTGCATTGGCTTCCTGAACAACGAAGTGAGTTGCGTGTCTGCTTCTATTCCCGCGCAAGGCTACTTTTGAATCGACGGATCGATCACCGCGAGTCCCTTCTCCGGATCGAATTTTTTGTACAGGGCCCGCGGATACGCGGTCACAATGACTTCAAGGGTTGGTCGAACATGGGCTTGTAAGAGATGACCGCCCTGCGTCATTCCAAAGGGAAACCCCACCACCATGTGAGCATGAACGACGGGCTTGCCCTGGTACATCGCGATGTCGCCCAGCAACGAAAGCACTTCCGATTGATGGTCAATGGAGATGCGCCGGTAGGTCTTCCGCCGCGGATCGAACCATCCCAGCGTAGCGCTCTGGATGGCGCCGATGCCGGTAATTCTCGCGGCGACGATATGGTTTTCTTCCGCAAACTGTGTCAGTCCACTGAACACTTCATCCCCGGCGCCGAAGATGACAGCATAGGTTGTTTCCTGCGCGCTTTGGTTCAGAATTTTGAACTTCATCAAGGGCGCTTGAGCCTTGGCGGAAATCGAACTGCCGACTTGCGACGCAACGTCGCTGCTGGCCATCGCGGAACGCGGCGACGCGACGAGCGCCATTGCGAATACGGCTGCGGTACTGACAAGCAAGAATTTAGACGACTTCATTTCGATGCCTCTCCCTCCGGAAATGATTTCCATCGATCGCGAGTAAAAAAGCGCCTTCGTCGCTGTCCGAACTCGAAATAGAGAATCGGCGGGCGAAGAGAGTCCTTCGTTCCATCTTAGCGATTGCGTGGGTTTCGGTTATTGAGTGGAAGATTCCAGTTTGGCCGGGGAGCCCGGCATCTGCACCAGAAGGTCCTCTTTGCGCATGACCAGGCTGGTGGTATTCAGCGAAGACAATTCAAACCCGTGGCCGTGGGTAATGGCATCTGTGGGACAGGCCTCGACGCAATAACCGCAAAAAATGCAGCGGTTGTAGTCGATGTTGTAGACCTTGGCGTAGCGCTCGGCGCTGGAAATCCGCTGATCCGTGGTGTTTTCAGCTGCCTCGATATGGATGCAGTTCGACGGGCACGCGGCGGCGCACAGGAAACATGCCACGCATTTTTCCAGGCCGTTTTCGTCGCGTTGCAGCACATGCCGGCCGCGGAAGCGCTCTTCAAATTTCGCGCCGCGCATGGGTCCCGGGCCGTCGGGATAATTCTCCACCTCAGTCGGCTGAAAGATTTCTCCGAAGGTGACACTCATTCCTTTGGCAACGGCTGCGAGATCGCGCACAATCGACATACGAAAAGTATACGGCAGTTTGCGGTATGCTGGGCACTATGAAAACCAGCCGGGGCTTAACGTTTTTCAATATTGCAATAGTCTCCGCACTGATTATTTCGAATTCTGCCCACGCCCAATTGATGTCGTCCGCAAAACAAAGTCCGCTGGATATATATCGGGACTGCTCCTTCCATGACGGATTAGAAGTCATTGAAGTCGATCCGCTGGATCCTGGAGTTACGGAACGGAGCGTCGAAACAGCCCACGGCAGCAAGACGTTACAGATGTTGGCAGGAAATCGCATCGGCTTCGCTTATCCCGGTACAGCTATATTTGCCAATGTGAAGGCAGAGGAGCTGCCGCCTGAATCATGGAATGAGCAAAAGGAGTTGCTTCGGCAGAATTTTGCATATCTTTTGGGTTCGAGTGCCGACTTCCGTGCTGACGCAATTTCTGACCGCGATTTGCTCAATCTTCATAGCGAGGGGATGACGAAATCGTCTGTTTCCGGGGGAGTTTTAGCTTTTTACTTGCTCTTCGATAATTTGCGGCATGTGGTCGTAACTGTTTATCTTGTGAATCAAGAACCCTCATCGCGAAAATTTCAGACCTTGGATGAGTTTCATACATTAGAGACTCGCTTCCTGGATACGTATGCCGCCTGCATAGCAAATGGGAGCCGTTGATCTTAGTTACGATAAATCAGGAACCTGCCGCTGTAACTGGAAACGCGCCTCTCATGTGTCAACTGAATCGTTAAATAAATGCAGACTGAGATCGAACGCGTTCTGATTTACCGGCTGGGAAGCCTGGGCGACACGGTGGTGGCGCTGCCCTGCTTTCATCAGATTGCGCGCGCCTATCCCGATGCGGAGCGCTGCCTGCTGACAAATATTCCCGTGCACAGCAAAGCTCCAGCCGCGTTCGCCGTGCTGGAAGGATCAGGACTGGTCCATAGTTTCATGCGCTATCCTATCGCGACGCGAAGCCTGGGAGACCTGATCACGTTACAGCGGGAGATTCGTGCCTACCGGGCGCAGGTGCTGGTCTATTTGACGCCACGCCGGCTGGCAGGAGAGGTGCTGCGCGACGCTGCTTTTTTCCGGCTGTGCGGCATCCCCACGATCATGGGCCTGCCACTGGCGCGCGATGCCCGCACGAATCGGTTGGATCCGGTGACTGGATGGTATGAACCAGAGGCTCTGCGGCTGGCGCGCTTGATGCGCAGTCTGGGAAAGATTGATTTGCAGGATGCTGCGAATTGGGACCTGGGACTGACACTCGACGAGCACAAACGCGCCGCTGAGGCATTGGAGCCGGTTCAGGGCCGGTCGCTGTTGGCGTGCTGCATTGGCACCAAAGTGCAGGCGAAGGATTGGGGGGCCGAGAATTGGCGCAGCGTGCTGGATACATTGGCCGTGGAGTTGCCGCAATACGGGCTGGTGCTGGTCGGAGCCGGCGAAGAATCGTCCGTAAGTGAACGTGCAGCGACGTCGTGGGCGGGACGATCTGTCAATCTGTGCGGGAAACTTCTTCCTCGCGAATCGGCAGCGGTGCTGGCACGAGCAAAACTTTTTGTCGGCCATGACAGTGGGCCGATGCATCTGGCCGCCGTCGTTGGGACGCCGTGTGTCGCGGTATTTGCCGCGCGGAACAGGCCTCGCACATGGTTTCCCTGGGGCAGTCAGCATGAAGTGATTTATCACCGCACCGATTGCTGGGGTTGCGATCTGGAGACATGCGTCGAGCAGAAGAAAAAATGCCTGACATCGATTCTTCCGTCGGAAGTGCTGGGAGTCGTTCATCGCGTGTTGTCGCGGCTGTCGCTGGCGCATGCCGTGGTTCCCAGTCCACGATGACTTGCTCCGCGATGCGGCCGGTTAGGATAGATTGGATCTCAGCATGATTCGCGATCTTCATCGTGTGCTCGACCTGGTTGAATCCGGCTTTCAGCGTCATCGCGTGCTGGTCGTCGGCGATCTGATGCTGGACCAGTATTTGTGGGGCGACGTCAGCCGCATCTCTCCAGAAGCGCCGGTGCCGGTGTTGCGTTCTGCTCACCGCACCAGTGTGGCGGGCGGTGCAGCCAATGTTGCGATGAATCTGGTCGGCCTGGGCACGCAGGTATCGTTAGCGGGATTTTTGGGCAAGGATGAAACTGCGCAGACATTGCGCGGGTTGCTGGATGGCGCGGGAATCGGGACGGATGCAGTCTGCGTCTGGAAACGGCCGACAATTTCAAAGACTCGCGTAATGGCAGGGCGGCAGCAACTGATGCGGCTCGACGTAGAAGCGCCGGAGCTGCCCTTCGAGGCAGAGATCGATTCCCTGCTGGGGTCTTTAAACGCGCAAATTGCAGGTGCCGACAGCATCGTTCTTTCCGACTACGCAAAAGGGGCGCTTCCGGAACGAATCTGCCAACACGT
>JAJZDO010000893.1 GCA_021805955.1 Acidobacteriota bacterium | reverse complement strand
AGGGAATATTTGGAAAGCAGATTGGATGAAATGTGTAGCTATTTAAAAACGATCTGCATCTTTTCTGCTATGTCGGTTGCCTTATTCTTCTCTGGATCCGGAGCGAACGCTCAGCAGTCGAAATCAGTTTCAACCGGGGTGAAGATTTCGCCGCAACAAGCAATCGCTTTGGCGGAACAAGGTCATTGCCGGGAGAGTATTTCTGCCCTCAAGAATGCGATGGTGGCTCAATTCCCTGCAGAAACTCGAAAAAAGGCTGGTGTGCTTGGAGTTCGTTGCTCCCTTGCCGTGGACGATCGAAACGCCACCCTCAATTTCATCAGCTCCCTCAGCCGGCAGTTTAGTCAGGATCCTGATGTACTGTATGTAATTGTCCATGCCTACTCTGACTTGTCGGCGCGCACCGCCCAGGACCTGGCTAGAACTGCGCCGCAATCCATTGCTGCTCACAAGTTGAATGCTGAGGCACTGGAAGAACAGGGCAAGTGGCAACCCGCAGAGCTTGAATATGAATGGATTCTTCATAAAGACCCAAGTGCGCGCGGTATTCATTTTCTGCTGGGTAGACTGCTGCTATCCGAACCTAACGCCGGACCGGACGTGAAAGAACGCGCCAAGCAGGAATTCCTGAAAGAACTTCAGATCGACCCCAGCAACAGTGACGCGCAGTTCATTTTAGGAGAACTTGCCCGGGAGGATGGCAACTGGGACGAAGCGATTTCTCGCTTTTCTAAGGCAGCAAAACTCAATCCTAGTTTTGCGGAAGCGTACCTGGGATGGGGAGTTTCTCTGATCGGCGACAAGAAATACCAGGAGGCAATCCCCCCTTTGCGCATCGCAGAGCGTCTAACGCCTGCAAATCCGGACATTCACAACGCCCTCGGTACTGCCCTGGTTAGGACTGGGCAGAAAGAGGAAGCGGAAAAAGAATTTGCTATTCACAGAAGCCTTAGTTCTGGGGCTCATCCGGGCGCGTCTGCAGGAGAGGGACCACAATAACGTCTGCCCATTTACTTCCTGGTGTGATCCTCTATCAATCCCCCAGGCTATTTGATATCGGCTGAATGAACTCATGAATCGGATTCGCAGAGCGCGATTGACACGGCGGGAATTCCTGTCGCAGTCGATCTCAGGAGCTTTGATTTTCTCGCAGCGCTCGCTATTTGCGCTGGGCGAGGCGACACAGTTCCCCTTCGAGGTGGTTCCTCCTGAGAAGAGCGGGATTCGATGGGTGCATACAGCCGCCCATTCCCCGGAGAAGTATCTTCCGGAAAGCTCCGGACCAGGTGTCGCATTTCTCGACTACGACAACGACGGCTGGATGGACATCTATTTGGTAAACAGCGGGAAATGTGATTTTTTTACCCCGCAAACACCGTTGCGTAACGCTTTATATAGAAACAATCGCGATGGAACCTTCACTGACGTAACGGAAAAGGCTGGAGTGATCGGGGGCGGCTACGGACAGGGTGTGGCCGTGGGTGATTACGACGGAGATGGTTTGCCCGACATATATGTGACGCAATACGGCAGGAGTATTTTGTACCACAACAACGGCGACGGAACCTTTACCGACGTCACTGAGAAAGCCGGGGTCGCGGCACCGGGATGGGCTTCCAGCGCAGTCTGGTTCGACTATGACAATGATGGCCGTTTAGATCTTTTTGTCGCGCGATTTGCCGATTTCACCAAAGAGCTGAACAAGCCCTGTGGCATCCACGACGATGGCCTTCGCCACTATTGCATCCCCAAAGCGTATGGGCCCATGCCCAGCTGGCTTTTTCACAACAATGGCGACGGTACCTTTACGGACGTCAGCAAAGAATCCGGCATCGCCAGCCATTTGGGAAAAGCCTGGGGTGTGGTTGCTACGGATATTAACAATGACGGTCTGATGGATCTCTTCGTTTCCAATGATACCGTCCCGAATTTCCTTTTCGCCAATCGCGGGAACGGCAAGTTCGAAGAAATCGGAGAAATTGCCGGTGTGGCCTACAGTGCCGACGGCGTCGCACGTTCAGGCATGGGCGTGGACTCTGCTGACATCGACCAAGACGGCTTTATGGATCTTTATGTTGCCAATATCAACTATCAGGACTATTCGCTGTACCGCAATAATCATGACGAAACCTTCGACGATGCCGCCGGCCCGGAAGGCATTGCCCCCTCCACCTACCTCATGAGCGGATGGGGACTGAAATTCTTCGATTTTGATAACGACGGGAACCTGGATCTGTTTCAAGTTGACGGGCACCCTGACGATCTGATCGATCAAATGCATTTACAGGTGACCTATGCAGAGCGGCCCATGCTGTTTCAGTGGAACGGCAAGGATTTCACCAATATCAGCAAACAAAGTGGGCCGGTTTTCAGTGAGCCGCTGGCGGCGCGAGGATTGGCGATCGGAGATTTCAATAACGACGGGGCGACGGATGTTCTCATTGGAGTCAACGATGGCGCGCCAGTCCTGTTGCGAAACAGGGCCGGCGCGCAGAATCACTGGCTCGGAATCAAGCTCGTCGGAACGAAATCGAATCGGGATGCGATTGGGGCGAGGATCACTTACCAGGCGCAGGACTTAAAGCGCAGCCGGATGAAAGTGGGAGGCGGTAGTTATCTTTCAAGTCATGATCCGCGCATAGTGCTTGGTATTGGCAAGCGCGAAAAGGTTGATTGGGTTGAAATTAAATGGCCTCGACCTAGCGGTAAAACAGAACGCCTTACGGATTTGCCGATCGACCGTTACATCACGGTTGTCGAAGGCCAGGGCAAATGGACGTAAGCTCACCCCAACCCCTCCAGCTAGAGCATTTGCACAGTTGTTGTAGAGTGCCGAAGCGGGTTCTGAGCCATGCCTCGGCGTTCCCTGGAGAGAGCTGCGGCAGCAACTCGGAAATGGCTTGCTGCAGCGCTTCTCGAGTGCGTGCCTGGGCCGAGCGCAGCAGTAGTTTGAGCTTGGACCAGGCCTTTTCGATGGGGTTCAGATCGGGCGAATAGGGCGGTAGGTACAGCAGTTCCGCTCCGGCGGCCTCGATTCTTTCGCGCACGCCATCGACCTTGTGGGCGTTGAGATTGTCCATCACGACCACATGGCCGGGCCGCAGTTTGGGACACAAAACATGGTCCAGATAGGCCAGAAAAATATCGCCATCGGTGGGCTCCTCGATGGTCATGGTGGCGATCATGCCGCAGATGCTCATCGCGCCAGAATGGTCAGCATTTTCCAGTGGCCTTGCGGAGCCGCTTCATGAATGCGCGCTCCGTCCCGGCTGCGCGCATACAGCCGGGTCATCTGCGTGGTGACACCACTTTCGTCCAGGTAAATCAGACATTCTGGCGAGGTCTCACGGATTTTCTCAAGGAACTCGATGCGCCGCTTTCGGTTGGCTTCGCTGTCGCGCTCTTGGGCGTGGAGTGACTTTTTTTCAGCCGGAAATTCATCCCCTTCAACCGCAGCCATACATAGGGTGTGCTGAAGCCAACCCCCGTCTGCTTTTTCAGCCCAGCCTGCAACTGGCCGAGCGTCCAAGCGGGATGGTCGGTCAGTTGCAGGCCAACACTTCCGAGTTGAGCCGACTGCGCGGTCCGGGCCGGTACGGCTGCCGCTCCACTTGCCCGCTGCGCTTGCGGGCCGCCGAGATCTTCCACGCCCAGCCACGGCTCACGCCATAGCGCGCGGCCAGCTCCGACAGGCTTGCCTGCCCCTGGTCGTGCGCCTCCAACAACTTCCTTCGCAGATCGTCCGAATACGCTCGCGCCATCTGAGCTCATGTCGCGGATCATCGCCTTCCGCTACTCTACACCATAAGATAAATTGCTCTAGATGTTCTCGACGTCGACCCACTGCCTGGTACGATGACTTTTCAACTGAGCATCCATCAGAAGCATGTGACGCAAACCGTCCACCAGTTGGGGATACTCAACCGGGGAATCCGGCTGCAGGATCGATGAATAAAAACGGCGAAAGACCTGCTTGAACGTATCGTCGTAGCCTTCACTGTGTCCGCAGGGCAGGTCTGCATAGCTGCGAGCCATCTCCTTCATCAGTCCTGGATCCTTAACGTAGATGTTGTTCGCACTGTCGCGATGCCCAACCCATAATTCGTCCGGACGCTCCTGGTTCCAGCTGACCGACGCCTTGGTCCCGAAAATCTCCATTCGCAATTGATTTTTGCGGCCAGCGGCCATCTGACACGCCGTCATTGTGCCACGCGCGCCTTCGTCCATTTTGAAGACGACAGCGCCAAAATCTTCTGTATTGACAGCGACCTGTTCGGCACTTCCCGCAGTCGCCGCAGCCAATTGCGTAATGGAAGCCTGAACGTTTTTCGCGGGCCGCTGGCGAGTCGGATAGAAAGTTTCCAGGTCGGCGCATAGGGAGCGAACCCGCAGACCTGTAACATGCTCGGCCATGTCGAACCAGTGCGTGCCGATATCTCCCATGGTGCGCAACTGTCCACCTGCGTCGGAATCGATTCGCCAGTTCCAGGCCGACTCATCCAGCAACCAATCCTGCAGGTAGTTGCCCTGGATTATAAGAATCCTGCCCAGATCGCCATCTTCGCGCATGCGGCGCATTTGCTGCACCATGGGGTAGTAGCGCAGATTGTGGCAAACGCAATTCCGCAGGTTCCGATCGCGGGCGAGGTTGACCAGTTCTTCCGCTGTTTTTATCGAAGTGGAGAGAGGCTTTTCGCAGAGAATATGTTTGCCTGCCAGCAACGCATCCTTCGTCATAGAGAAGTGGAGAGCGTTGGGAGTGCAGACGTGAACTGCATCAATGCTTGGATCGCTTAATACCTTACGATAATCCGACTCGAATTTCTCGATGCCGTAGCCCGTGCCAAGGCGTTGCGCCGAGGCAAGCTCTCGCCCTACAACGGCGACGACGTCCACACCCTCGACGCGGCGAAGCGCTTCCAGATGCACGCGTCCCATGAATCCCGTTCCGAAAATTGCTGTTCGAATTCGCTTCAACTCCGCTCCTTATGCGATGACTGGTTCGCAATCGCCGGCTGCTGCAAAATGTGTGAAACCGATCAGACCCACCAGGGAGCCGTGGGCTGTTGCTCAATGACAAGTTCACGTAGAAATTGTGCCGCTTTGGTCAGGCCTTCTTC
>JAJZDO010000440.1 GCA_021805955.1 Acidobacteriota bacterium | reverse complement strand
GCTGATTGCGTATTGGCGGCAGAGTTTCAGCAGTGCCCGGTTTTCCATCTTTTCCAGGTCGCGGCTGTTCAGCCGTCCCTGGGAAGGTAAGTAGGGAGAGTAAGAACTCTTTTCCTTATATACCCCGGAACTACGTTCCGCCCCCCCGGAACTACGTTCCGCCCCCCCGGAACTACGTTCCGCCCTCACCCCGGAACCACGTGCCGGGGTGGGCTCCAAGAAAAGGATGATCCGATTGGATCGACCGGGGCGGCTGATGCGTTTAATTTTTCCTTGTGCTTCTAGTGCTGCGAGAGTTTTACGTACAGCGCGGTCAGTTAAGGATGTGAAGGAACAAGCGTGATGCAGAGTGAACCAACACTCACCATCGTCGTTCGCCTGGTCTCCGACGAAAATCGCGACCAGCTTTTGCGTCGCCGGCAGCTTCCAATGGAGAACCTGGAAAAGTGCGCGTGTGCTCATGCGCGCCTCGATTTCCGATACCGTTCCGTCGGCGTGAACGAGACACAAAGTCGAGTCGACCAGCAAAAGAGAATAATGGCCAACACCCCGACCCCCACCAGGATGGGTATTAACGCGAACAGCGCTACGAGACAGACAAAAATCCACAAGACGGATGGCATCATGGCTGCACACATTTCTGGGCTAATTCGACCAACCAGATTGCCAGGCTCAGGGGTGTATGCTCACGCTCTGCTTTAGAGATTTCTGGTCGCCAACCCCAGTCGCCTTTCCTCAATCGTTTGCCATTGCGGCGTTTGCTGCAGGAAACAACAAAATGGCTGGCATAAGCTAAGGAAAGAGGAATTAAGGGAATATCGCAAGGCCGGCAACCAACGATGTATAAGTAGGTTTCTTTTTCGGCACGGTGGCCCCACCAATTTTGCACAATTGGCAAAATCCAACCACCATATGAATCGGGCTCTTCATTCCGTGAAGCCAGATGCGCGGATGACCATATTTTGGATGCTCTGGGGTGCTCAAGCACACCACCGAATTTCCTTACTTGCTCTACAGCGAACGAAGCCAATGCTAGTTCTTCGGCATCGGCGTGGGAAAATTTGCGCAGGCTTCCCCATCCTCGACATGGTGGATGAGATATTACCGGCATCCCGCCAGGCCAGCCCCGCGCATCACGATCAATGTCCCAAACATCGACCATCGGCAAAGTCTTATAGATAGAATCGCGCCGCGCGAAAAGGACGGCTATCTCACTGGGCTTACAGCTCATGGGGCATCCCCTCTCACGCGTTCGGCTCGATAATTGGATGCCTGGACTGACGGGGAAAGCAGTGAATTGTCTGAGGGTATGAAGTTCCGCTCAAAATCTTCACGCGTGCAACTGAACGCCCAGCCGGTGAGTACCGCTTTGGAATCGCAGCGGAAACAGACCTTGTTATTGCGACAATCTTCTGGATCCGAACCGAGCTGGGTGATCTGGACTTTGCAGTCGAACACCGGGGCAGACGGATCGATGCAGCGATAGAACGAACCGATGATGATTTGCATGTTCATGGACTCCCTGTTCACTGTGAGGGCGCCAGCCGGCTCCGCGGTCAACAGGGGGTCCAGCCAAGAAGAACCCACGGCGCGCGGCGGCGCCCGCATAGTTAATATCATGCGAGTGCGAATGTCAACATGACGCAAGCCCTTGAATATAGAGCTGGAATTTGATACAAACACGCGTCCAGTCAGCGGAGGAACCCGAAATGAAAACTAAAACTATTGATGAATCCCCCAAACTTCCCCGTACACGGGATTTTTTAAATCATCTGGCGCAAGTTTTAGGCGTTACCAGCGCGACGTTGGTGCCGGCGCCGGAGGATCCCGCCCGTGCCGGATCTTGCGCTTCGCCTGAGGCTGGATGGGGATCTGGGCATGATCAGCCCCGCCTGGCAAGGCTGGAAGCTCCACGCTGGCCGTCTGGTGACCCCGGAGGGCGTGGAATGGACCTGCGGGCAGATCCAGGCTTGGGAGTTTGAACGGCAGCTCCTGGCCCAATTTAAGCGCGAGCGCCTGGTGCCCCAGCAGTTGGCGTTTCCCAAGCCCTGATGCCGCAGTTTTGGATCTCCAAGCGCGCAACTCCAGGCTCTCGATGCGCAGCTCATGATTCTGTTGGATCTGTTCGATCCAATGGATATTATTCTGCATCACCCGCAGCGCAACGTAAGACCCGACGCCGGCGGCGAAGACTCCGATGACGGCCTGAACGATCCAGGGCGCAAACACTTCTTTTTTCATATTCAGGCGGATCCTTTGAAAAAACGACCGCCTGGAATGGCCCAGGCGACGCGATCAGGCCCCTACCCTGACCTGGATATGCCGGGTTTTCGACTCAGGACACCATCGGCCACATGCCAACCGGCAGCGCCCAATAATGTCAACAACAGGGAAAGCAACATCCTGAATGGGAACACCGGAACCTGCACTTGCAGATGCACGCTGCTAAGCGTGAATTCCACGATTGGCAACAAGAATAATTGCCAGGTGACGGCGAGCGCGCACGCATAGCCCAGCATCGCCCGCCAGCCGATCAGCCAGGGATGGGAAGCCATGGCAGTATTGGCTGCGGCCTGCAGATTGGCGTTCTCGATCAGCGCTTTCTGGATCGCATCATGGTTTTGAATCTCCGCGAGGCGGATCCGTTCGAGCATTTGAGGATCCCGAGCTGCCAAAATGGTGCGTGCTTCATCCGGGCTTTGCGCGCCGGTTGCTGCCTGCAGCAGACCGCCGGCGAGCATGCCGACCGGTCCGGCACAGTCGAGTGCTGCGCCCAGGAATGGCGCGACGCGCGAGAGATCTCCCTTGAGGTCATTCCAGTTCACGGCGTTTGATACCCAGGCGGATTCTGAGAGCATGGCACCTGTTCGATATTGCCGTTGCTGTCATAGAGCAATGCTCCGCTCGCATTCCGCGCGTAACAAAGAGCCGTCGAGGGGGTTTGATTGACCGGCACCGTTGGAGGATTCAACAACCCTGAGAGATCACTGCCCAGCGTGCCCGTGCTGCCAGTCAGATTTTGATAGAGCGCGTTAAAGCCCTGGTTGGCGGCGTTTTTCTGTGACAACGGATTGAACAACGAGGCATGCTTGTAGAGTTCATAACCGAGAAAAATCAGCACAGCGATCCCGGTGAGCATCGCGAGACCGGTAAAGTCGATGCTGTCGCCCTGGTGGCGGTCGCCCAGGATCATCCGCCGGTCCCCAGGCTTTGCTGCAGTTGGATTAACCGCGTCATGTCGAGGTTCGAGAGCGGTCCGATGGTGCGCGTTGCGCCGGCAAACGGCGCGATCAGATAAAATCCCTGGGGAGATTCGTACACGTGTACGGTGATGCCGGCAATCGTCTGATCTTCCACGTACACGGCCCCCGCCGGGGCGCCGGAAGAAGCAATCGGCAAGGTTACGGGAGATCCTCCGCCCTGGCTGGCGAACTTATCCAGCCACCAGAAGAGTGCGGCGCCGGCGGCCAATAGCAGCAGCCATTTCATGCGAACAACTGCGCGGTGGCCGTATCCACACCGGAGGCCGATGTGATGATGCGCACGTAATTCCGGGTCTCGTTGGGCCAGCTCGATGGAGGCACCTGGTCAGTGAGTGCGCGTTCGACATTGCCGATGCCCCAATCATAGGCCGCAAGCGTATAGCTCCATTGTGGATATCCACGCGCTGAAAGACTGCCGTTCAATTGAGCGAGATAATTCGCCATGCCCGGGATGGCACTGTTGGGATCCATCGGATCGACCCCCAGCCCGGCCGCGGTGGCTGGCTCGAATTGAGCGATCCCACTGGCGCCGCTGCTGGAGTTATAGGCGGAAGGATTCCAGGCGGATTCCTGGGTGATTTCCGCCGCCATGAGTGCGACCGGCACGCCATTCGCCGACGCGCTGCTTTCGACCAGTGACTGATAAGGCGCAGACTCCGGCGGCCAGTGATAACTTCCGGCAAAGACTCCCGATAAAGTGTCGTTGATGGATTGTGAATTTTTCATGATCACGATTCCGAGCGCGCCCAATGCGCCTAAAATTACCAGCTCAAAGAGTGTTTTCCGTTGCACACTTAGCCCGCGTCCTCAGTCCACAATACTTCTACTGTGAATGGAATATCGAGAGTTTGCGCGATGATTTCCAGGCTCTGTACGACGCCCACCGGCAACACAATCGGCGCATCCAGTTGCACGTCAAGCGTACTATTCGCTTCCACCGTTGGATTTTTCAATAAATGCTGCACGCCTCCAAAGGAGGCAGCCGCTCCCACACCGCAGATGAAAAAGGATCCCGATCCACCGGCTAGCATGTTATTCGGCAACGGATTAGTCGTCGGGATATAGTTACTCC
Organism: Acidobacteriota bacterium; assembly: GCA_021805955.1. The sequence goes on along the minus strand of JAJZDO010000440.1, from coordinate 796 downwards.
CCAACGTGGCGATGGTGAACGAGAGCGCCACAGCATTGGGATTGGTTAGCCGAATCCCTGTAATCGTCGCCCGTTTTCCATTCGCGTAACCATTGTTGCCTATTTGCAAAAAACCGAATGCCGCCGAAACCGCCGGCACCACGGCAGCGACAGAAAAATAATTGCCTGCTTGTGCGCTCGTCAACGGGTTCGTATTCGTCGCCAGCGATTGCGCGGCGGCGGATACCGCCGGATTACTGAACGTCAACGTGCCCGCCATCGGATTGTAGGCGATGTCCTCATCACCCACGCCGATGATGGCGTTGCCTACGTTGCCGCTCTGAGTCTCCATCTGGATCTTGGTAAACGGCGGACAGAATGGCCCGGCCTCTAATCCCGCGATGAATCCCTGCAGATCGGCCACCTGCTGGGTCTTGACGAACAGCTTGATGTTGAGCGGTTCGCTCGCCGCCAAGAGAGAAAATTTCGAGCCTACCAGGTTATAGGTGGCTCCGCCGGCGGGAGAAGATCCCCCGGCGATGGCAAAGGGCTTAGCAGTAATCATTCAGGCCACCCATGCAGTCACACCGGCCGCGCCGGCGAGTAACAGGATCATCCACAAAGAACTTGGCTTTTTGCCGGTTACTGTGATTGGCGCAAGCGCGAATGATTGCCCAGCAGAGCCTGCACCCGCAGCGCCCGCCGCCGCCGCCAATGCACCCGCGGTTTTCAATGCGGTTGGGGCAGCCGAAAGCACGGCCCCCGCTTCGCTCAGCAGCCCTCCACCGCCTGCGGTCGCGCCCACGTCGGCAAGCGG
>JAJZDO010000983.1 GCA_021805955.1 Acidobacteriota bacterium | reverse complement strand
AATCTAAACGAATTACATCGACAAAGGCGACCCTGTCCACCGCATCTCCGCAAGAACCACGCAAACACATGCAAATCCCCCAACAAGAAAATAAAACCGCTAAGGAAAAATTCAATGCGAGTTTTTCCGCAGCCCGCGAGGCCCGCGAATTTCTCGCAATAGTTGCGGCACGACTGAAGTCGTGCCCTGATACGAGGCCGAAAATCATTACTTTAACGAATTTAAGACTCAGGACGCTAGCTGATGTCGACCTTATAGCGGGGCCAGAGAGGAACCATCCCCCAGGCATCGATAATCGGTTCGCTTTCGCATTCCACTTCGATCACGGTTGACGGAGAGTCGGGCGCTTCGGCTGGCAGTCCTGTCAGTCGAAGGTGGAGAGGCTCGTCCTGTGAAAACGCGACGTTCTGGCCGGTCTTCAGCAGACGCGCCGATTTCACCTTCGCCTTGAGGCCGCCGATCGCTACGACAACGCCTGGCTGGAAGAATGACAGCCATTGGGCTGCCGGCGTGACACCGGGCCAATACTTCTCGTGGATGTACAAGGTGTTGCCATTCCGCGTGAAGTTCGCATTGGGGGGATTGCCGGCGAAGGAGCCTCGCTCGGTCTCGTAGATCGCCTTCCCATTGGTGTCCAGCCACTTGCCGACGGTGTCCAGAATCTCGACGGATTCCTCCGGTACCGAGCCATCCGGCTTGGGTCCGATATTCAGCAAATAGTTGCCGCCGCCCGATGCGCATGTGGCCAGATTGCTCACAATCGTCTTCGGGGTTTTCCAGGAATCATCGCCACGGTTGTAGCCCCAGCTATCGTTGAGCGTCATGCAGGTCTCCCAGGCGCGCCCAGCCTTTGCCGCCTGGATGTGTTGCTCGGGCGTGGAGAAATCCCCGGCCAGGCCATTGCGGTTATTGACGATGATCTCGGGCTGGAGTTCGAACACCATTTGATTCATGCGCTCCGACTCCCATCCCTCCGGGGTAAGCGGCCAGTCCACGTCGTACCAGAGGATATCGATCTTGCCGTAGTTGGTCATCAACTCGCGGATCAGGCCGTGCGTGTAGGCGACAAATCTCTTTCTCGCTGCTTCATCCGTTTTGCATAGCGCACCATCGGGATGGTGCCAGTCCATCAGAGAGTAATAGAAGCCAACTCGAAGACCTTCCGCACGCGCTGCATCCACATACTCCCGCACCAGGTCTCGACCGGGGCCTTGCCGCGGTGCGCAATAGTTCGTCAGTTTCGTGTCGAACATGCAAAAGCCTTCATGGTGCTTGGTCGTCATCACCATGTATTTCTGTCCGGCGCGTTTCGCCAGCTTCGCCCAGTCGCGCGCGGCGTTCGGCTTCGGGTGGAAATGCTGGGCCATCAACTCATATTGGAGAATTGGAATACCTTCCGCTTCCATTGCCCACTCATGCTGGCCCAGCACGCTGTACAGACCCCAATGGATGAACATGCCGAACTTCGCCTGGTGCCACCACGCCATCCTCTGCGCACGGGTCGCCGCCTGCATCGCATCCGTGGCTGAAAATTCACTGTTGCCAGCCGGGGGCTGCGTCGCCGTCTGGCCGAACGCTCCCGCGCCGGCAGAGTACGCCAGCGCACCCGCCGCGCCCATGTGCTTCAGAAATGATCGTCTGGAAACTGCGTCCATCTCCATGATGTAATTTCTCCCTTCGTCGTTTGCACGCGCCGCCCCTTCCAGTTCAATGCCAACGGTTGCAGATAGCAGCACGCCTTACTCTACCCGATACAGCACCGAGGCGTGAGGCGCCAGAGTGACTCTCACTCCACTCGATGTGCCAAGGTTCTTGTGCAGCCACAGATCGCGCGAGGCATGTTTGCCAGCGGGAAGCCCAAGATCCAGCCATGTGTAATTCATGTCGAGCGGCGCGTCGCTCACGTTGAACAGCGCGACGTATTCGCCCTGCGCGGAGGTGGCTTGCGCGGTCCACACCCAGATCTTCGGCGTTGGCATCGACCCTTTGTTGCCGGTGGAATGCTGGTCGACGGCAATCACCTCGCGGTTGGTGAGCAACGCCTCGGTCGCGCCGTCTATACGGGTGAGGTTTGCCCCCAGAACCAGCGGCGAACGCGCAATCGACCAGAGCGTGAACACCGTACGCATCTCGTCTGCGGTCAAACGCGACTGGCGCGCCTGCTGCCAGCCAGGATGTGGTCCGAGCCAACCGAAGGGCAGCATGTCCGCATCTGGCCAATGGCCCGGGCCGGCATAGCGCTCCCATTGCGACAGCAATTGGAATTGATGCAAGACGCTTTGCGGAAAACCCTTCGACGTATTGTCGCGATCCCATATATCCCAAAAGTCATCTGAGATGCGCCACATTTGCGCCTGTGTCGTCACATCGGCGGCATCTTCCAGCGGTGTCGGGCCGGGCGACAGGCTCAGCACGATGGGTCTTCCCGACTTTTTGAGCGCGGCGCTCATCATGTGAACTTCATCTTTTTTGTAAGGCTGCGAGATGCAGTCCACTTTGACGAAATCGACGCCCCAACTCGCATAGAGCTTCGCAATGGAGTCGTAATATGCCTGACCGGCGGCATTGTTCTTGACGCCGTAGTTGTCGTGATTCCATCTGCATGTGTCGGAGGTGTCGGCGCCATCGGCGGCGTGGTAGCTCGACCCTGCGATGGGCAGATTGCGCTCAACCGCCTGCCTGGGGATTCCTCGGATAATGTGAATGCCAAACTTGAGTCCGAGCGAATGGGCGTAGCCTGCGAGCGAACTGAATCCGCGATCCTGGTCGGCAGAAGGGAAGCGGTCGACCGCGGGAATGTAGCGCCCGTTCGCGTCGAGCGTATAGCCTTGATCGGCATGGTTCGGATGGGCGAGATACCAACCTTCATCAATTACCACATAGCGCCAGCCGCTGGATTTCAGGTGCGCGTTGAACCAGTCCACATTTTGCTTGAACTCGGACTCGGTGATCGTCAGCCCATAGGAGTCCCAGCTATTCCAGCCCATCGGCGGGGTGGTTGCAAGCTGGGCAATCGATACGGATGCGAGAGCAATCAGGATTGCTCCAACGAAGGAAAACTTTCGTACGATCTGCATCGGGGGACAGAGTTGTTTCCGGATGAATGCAGCGCACCGTCGGCCCGTGAGTCGCCGCTTACATGACGTCCCGTTCAAGCGACTTCACCGTCAGACGCACCTGGTCTGGGAGGAATGGCGGAGCCAAAGAACGCGTAGAGGGCAACTCCAACATAGGCGAGCAAGGGAACAATGTAGGCGAAAGCGATGTTGTGCGATACCTCTGAAACGAACCCCATCGTCGGCGTCAACACAGCGCCTCCGACGATTGCCATGACTATCAAGGATCCGCCAATTTTGGTATCGCGGCCAAGGCCTCGAATGCCGAGAGCAAAGATGGTTGGGTACATGACGGACATGAAAAAGCTGGTCGCAAAAATGGCCCAAAGCCCCATCCAGCCGGGGAATTCCATGGCGACAGCAAGCAGTGCGATATTCACCAGGCCGTAGATACCCATCAGGATATGCGGCTCCACATATCGCATCAACACAGATGATGCAAATCTCCCCGCGCCAAAAGCAAGCAGCGTTCCAGTCAATAGATAACCGGCGGTCTTCTCCGGCTGATGCGTAAAGGTCTCGATATATTGGATGAAATAACTCCAGCTACAGACCTGCGCGCCGACATAGAGGAACTGTGCGACGATCGCCAGAAGGAAATGAGGAAAGCGCAACAACTCCTTGAAGCTGCCATGGTTCTCACTGGGGGTTTCATGCTCAGTGGCGAAGGTTGGAAATTTGGCGCGAGCGATCAAGATGGCCCAGAAGAATGCGATGGCTCCAATCACGACATACGGCGTCACGACCCGCATGGTTTCCCGGTGGAGGTATGCGTGGTAGGTATGGAACGCCTGCATGTGGGCAATCTGCTGAGGGTCCAACTCAATTCCGGAAAAAATAAACACCGTGCCGATCAGGACGCCGCAGACCGACCCCAGGGGGTTGAAGGCTTGGGCGAAATTGAGCCGGCGGGCCGCGCTTTCCGGATCGCCCAACTGCGCGGCGAATGGATTCGATGCCGTCTCCAGAAAGGCGAGCCCGCTGGCAATGACAAACAGAGCGAACAGGAAAAAAGAATAGCGGCCAACCAAGGCCGCCGGCCAGAAAAGAAACGATCCGGCACCGAATAAGAGGAGACCTGTGATGAAACCCAGCTTGTAGCCGAATTTGCGCATGAGCAGCGCCGCCGGCGTGGCCAGCAAAAAGTAGCCCATATAGAAGGCAGACTGCACCAGGCCAGCCTGAAAGCGCGAGATCGCAAACGACGTCATGAACTGACGTATCAAGACATCGTTCAGATTGTTGGGAACACCCCACAGGAAAAACAGGCCCGCCACCAGAAAGAACTGCAGGCCCATCCCATGTGGGATCAGCGTGTGCTGTGCGTGCGGGTTGTCAGTTGTTTTCTCGGTTGCTACAGAAGGCACCAGCATTGCGGGCGACGTCCTCCCGACACCACTGTATCTGTTCTTTTCATTATTGGCACATTCAGCTCTTGTTGCTGTCCGATATCTGCTGCTCCGTCGTGGAAGAAGCCTTATTCTTCCAGTCGTAATTCATGTAGACGACGTGGGTCTGCAGATATTCTTCCAGTCCGTGTTTGCCGTCCGCGCCGCCAATGCCCGATTTGCGCCAGCCCGCGTGAAAGCCCTGCATGGCCTCGAAATTCTCGCGATTGACATAGGTTTCGCCAAATTTTATTTCGTTGCACGCGCGCATCGCGACGTCCAGACTGCGGGTGTAGATGGAGGAAGTCAGTCCATACTGGCAATCGTTGGCATCTTCAATGGCTTCATCCAGGTCTTTGAATGTCGTGATCGGAAGGACCGGGCCGAAGACTTCCTGCTGCATAATCTGCGTATCCTGCTTGCAATGGGTCAGCACGGTTGGAGGATAGAAGTGTCCTTTGCGGCCCGAGTATTTCTTGCCACCGCAGAGCAGTTCCGCACCCTCCTCGACCGCAGTCTGAACGGCGCGGTCGACGGACTCCAGCTGCGCTTGGCTGACCATCGGGCCCATTTCGGTATCTTTCTGGAAGGGATCCCCGACCACGGTCTTTTCCATCGCCCTGGTGATCCTTTCGATG
>JAJZDO010000709.1 GCA_021805955.1 Acidobacteriota bacterium | reverse complement strand
ACCGCCCAGACCGGGTTGGTGGTTTTTCTATTTTCCGGGCCAAATATCTTGGCTCGAACCGCGGAGCGCAAGCCGCCAGGAGGATCGTCGATGGAACGGATGTTCTTAATCACAGCGTCGAATCGGGTACGGGTCGAATCCAGAATCTTACAGGCGCTGGACCATCATATGGTGCCGGTGCAATCGTTCTCTTCCATGCGAATCGGCGGCTGGACACGCGTTACCTTCATGGCCGCACTCGACGACGCCAGCGCGCAGCGCACGTGCAATCTGCTGCGCCGGTTGCACGATATCCAATCCGTCGACAGCTTCGCCTGCCAGGATGGATTTTGTCGCACTCTGGCATTGTTCCGCGTTCTGTGTGATCGGGAATCGCGCCTGCCGCTGTTGCAGGTCATCTCCTCGATGGGCGCGCAGGTGGTTGCGGTTCGCCCCGAGTGGATCGCATTTCAAGTGATCGGGAGCCCGCAGGATATTGAAGGTGTTCGCGCCAGCCTGCTTCCCTACGGAGTCGTCGAAGCCATCTCCGCTGCCGCTACTGCGGTGCGCAACCTCGCGATCCACAGGGAAAGCGACGAAGTTGATCCCCCGATGCCTGCTGCACTCAAAGTGCCCAATGCCTCGGTCGGTAGCGAGGCGGTCAGCGTCTATCAGGTTTCCGTTTAATGTGTGGACGCAGTACCCACACGCTTATCGCAGCATTTATCGCAGCAAGCGGAGCGCGTTCTCACGATAAATCTTTCGCAGAACATCCTGCGGCAAATGGATTCCGTAAATATTCCATCGGCCCTGGCGCGACGCATGCGACGGATACTCGAAGTATTGATCGTCGGTTTCGAAAAACCGGAAATGAAGCCGATACGTCTCGATCTCCGGGAGCAGGTCGGTGCCAAATAGGATGCGATCGGCATAGCGCAGAAAAAAGGCGCGCGCAGTATACGGCTGCCGTCCCAATTCCGCTACGCGCGCGCTCATGTCCACGGAAACGTTTGGATACATGTCAAGCATGTCCGAAACGTATCCAAGATTTTCTCCGCGCTCTCCCAGATGCGCCGCCACAAATGTGGTCTTCGGGTGCCGCGCAAACACCCGGTTTCGCTGCGCCAGCAATTCGTCTTTTGAGAAATGGGAGCCATTAAATCCCCAGTCCGGATGGGCCGCCAATTCCTCGTACCGTTCATTGCGCGCATCGATCGGCAAAAAGAATGCGTCGGGATCCGACGTGTGGAACATGACCGGGATTCCAAGTTCCGCAGCCTTATCGAAGAGTGGCGCGAGTCTCTCATCGTCGATTCGCAGCAACTCGCCGGAAGCATCGCGCACCGACAACCCCAAATCCTTCCAGAATTTCATGCCGCAAATACCGCGTTCTCGCAGACGCTCGAATGTATCGAGAGATTTCTGAACGAAGCCGGGCTGCTCGATGCCAGACCAATCCATCCATCCCATCGTCGAAAATCGATCCGGAAAAGCCGCGTAGCGCTCAATCACTCCCAGCGCCTCATCCCCGGTCTTCATCGTAATGTTCACCACACGCTCAATACCGCAGGCGTCCATCACTTTCAATACTTCGAGCGGCTCGAACGCATCCAGATGATTGTGGTAATCGATGGCGGGGACGCTCGGCAGATTGACCGAGTGGACGGGAGTGACCAACATGGAAACCGGCTTGAACTCGCTCAGCTTCAGGTCCACTTCCGCTTTCGCCGTGGCCATTGCGACAAATTTGTCTTGCTGATCTCGTTCTTCCGTCCGAATATCGGCTGCCATGCGTTGATCTCTCTTTCGCCCAAGCGATGCCTGGCAGCTCGATTCGGCTGTCTAGCAAGTTTCACTTTTAATCGCTCGGTTACGGTGTATTTTATTCTAAATATTCTAAAATCAAACGACTATGCGCGGGGCCGATTCCTGGGTCCCAATCCCCGATGTGAACTGGGGTGAAAGTTGAAAGTTTTTTGGCTCCGAACGAAATTATGGAGCCAACAAACTCAAGTTGGATGGAACGGGAAATGCAAATCGAGTCTTTCCCGGAAGTGAGTTCGACGCAATTTCGACGCCAGGCTCGCCTGGATTCATCGCCTACAGTACCCAGGTCAAGGAAATGTACATTACGCCTTCGCTGCTGTCTTCCGCCGATTGCGACACCCTGGCCAGGGGTACGAGCTGGTCGCGCGACAACGCTGAAACTTAACAGACCATCGCTACTAGAGCGATCGCTGAATGAAAATGAACGTGAAAGTGAGCCGGCTCAGTCGCATGAACTACGGAGATTCGAATCCAATGTAACGCTGGGCCACCTCGGATACGGGGGGCAATCCTGTTCGCGATTTGTAAATGGAAATTGGTGTTCTCGAAGGAAGTTTTCCCGGAACGCCGCGTCGTGAAACGCCTCCGTGCCGCCAGGTCGCAACGTTGATAGCGCGCCGGTGATGTTACCGGCAGTCGCACAATCCAGCAGACTCGCGCCTCGCACATAACCGTACAGAAAGCCTGCATCGAAGCTGTCGCCGGCGCCGATCGTGTCTACCGGAGTCACCCGAATTGGCGGGATGCGACAGAGCTTATCGCCGGTCTGCAACAATGCGCCGCCAGGCCCGCACTTCGCAGCGATGCACGGAACACGGCTGGACAAGGCAACAAGCGCTTCCTCCACTGTATCGCGCCGGGCGATTCGACAGGCCTCCTCCGCGTTCGGCAGCAACAGATCGACGTACTCCAACACTTCATGCAGAACGCCATCCCAAAGGTTGTCGGGATCGTCGTTTGTATCTAGGGAGATGGTCAAGCCGGCATGCTTCAGGTCGCGGAAAAGAGCTGGCAGGTCCGGCGCCAGAGCCTTCTGCAGAAAAAGAGAGGAGAGATGGAAATGTCTGGCCGATGCAAGATAGTCGAAGTTGAGGTCAGCGCGTGACATGCCGCTCATCGTACCGGGATAGGTGAGGATTCGCCGCTTCGCCCCGTGATGCAGCAATACAGTGACGCCGGTGCTAGTTGTACCCTCCGCGTAGACCACCCCAGAAAGATCGACTCCGCTTTCAGCCATGCGTTCCAACGCGATTCGCCCAAATTCGTCTTTGCCAAGGAGCGACGAGAACCCTACCGAGGCCCCAAGTGAAGCTAAATTATGCGCGACGATGGACGAGGAACCGCCCAGAGTACAGCGAAAATCCGTGGCTAGGATCTCTCGCTCTACCGGGATTTCCTCGGCCAACCCATACAAAATCAAATCAAGATTGATTTCACCGGTAATGCTGACGTCGAATCGCTTGTTTAAACTAGTCATGTTCGGCATTTGTAATGTATCAGGGGGCAATTGCTATAATGAACGCTATAAGTTATGATAAATTTCGTTTTGTTACCTTATCGTTTTACGTGATCTGCGCTTGCTGACTTCTAATTGCAGGTGTGGACTTGTCTCTTTGTATCAGATTTTTACTGCATCATATGCCAAAGGAGCATAGAATCGTGAGCCGTTTGCTGAATCTCATCCATCTGGACAAAGAAGAAAAAGCAAAACAAGGACTCCTTCATACTCCAAGCGAAATTGCCCAACAACCCGATACGTGGGCAACGACGTTCATGAATTTCCAGCAGCGCCGCCCAGAAATCGAAGCCTTCCTCCAATCCACAGGCATCAGCCCGGATTCCACCCGCCGCCCAATCGTCTTTTTGATTGGCGCCGGCACATCCGATTATATTGGTCAATCCCTGATTGCGCTGCTCCGCCAGAAATGGCAATGTGAGGTAACCGCAGTTCCTAGCACCGATTTACTGACGAATTTCGAGGATTACATCCTCCTCAACCGCAACTATCTTTGGATTTCCTTCTCTCGATCCGGCGACAGCCCCGAAGGGGTCAACGTGATCGAGAAAGCGCTGAAAGACTATCGGAACATTTCCCACGTCGTTGTTTCGTGCAACGCAGACGGAAAAATGATTCGCGATCATCAGAACGATCCGCGTGTCTTTGGCCTGTTGCTGGATGATGCAGTGAACGACCGCGGCCTCGCCATGACCAGTTCGTTTTCAAACATGGTTGTCTGTGGCCAATGCCTCGCCCACACCTGGACGCTGGAGGAGTACGAACCCATTTTGCAATCTTTGATTGCCGCCGGAGAAAAATTTCTTGAGGTTGCCTCGGAATGTGCGGCTGATTTGGCCCAAGAGCCTTATACCAGGGTTTGTTTTGTCGGCTCTGGATCGTTGAAGGCCGTCGCAACGGAGTCGGCGCTAAAGGTTTCGGAGATGACTGCGGGGCGCATTCAGTCCATGTCCGAGTCGACCTTGGGATTGCGCCACGGACCGCTGGCCGCCTTAAATGCGGAAACTCTGTTCGTCAGCTACATCTCCAGCGATAGCAGGCGGCAACACTATGAAGCCGACCTTCTACAGGAAATTGGAAAAAAAGGAGTGGTTCAGACTCGTGTGGCTGTTGCGACTGAACCCAGCAAAGAGGTTCAGGAGGAATGTGAGCATTTTTTGACTCCTGGTTCGCGAGTATTGATCCCAGACGCATATCGACCGCCGCTCGACGTCATGTTCGGCCAGCTTCTCGGCCTGTTCTTCTCAATTCGCTGCAAACTGAAACCGGACGTACCCAGCCCCAGCGGCGCGATCACTCGGGTCGTGCAGAATGTGCCCATTCACTAAATTCTCTTGCGGTCTTGGCTTCGGTTTCCCTGTCGCGAATCATCGGTGGCCGATTCCATGCGCGGCAGTTCAGGCTTGGCCTATCGCTCGAGCCCGACAGCATCCTCAAAAAACTCTGTCTGAATGAAATCTGGAATCACGGCCTCAGCCTGGGCCGCAAGTGGCCAGCCCGCCAAAATCAGCAGCGGTGCGGGGCCTGGATCCAAATCGCCCAATCCGGCCAAGGTCGTGCTTCGACTCTCTTCGCCCGGCAGCGAAATGTGACTCATGACAAGACACGGCAGATCCGCAGGAAGCCCCGCTTTCAGCATGTCCCATGCAAGCGCGCGAAGATCACGTCCCGGCATATAAATTCCCAGCGTGGCATCGTTCGGCAGAGAACCCCTCCAAAACGAAGGCCGTTCTCCCGTGTCGCTGGTCGAAGCATGATGCGCGGTGGTCAAAATCACCTTCGACGCGCTGCGTCGATCAGTCAGAGATTTCCTGGCCGCGGCAGCT
>JAJZDO010000707.1 GCA_021805955.1 Acidobacteriota bacterium | reverse complement strand
TCTGCGGATCGGGGGTATCGATGGGAACACCGAGACCTATCCCTGGTCGCGTATTGTCCGCAGCCGCGGATTGCGCCGCAGCCTCCGGCCCCATCGCGCCTTGGTCGGCACCGGCGCTTTGACCTGCATTGCCGTTGTCTGGTCCAGCAGCATTTTCCTGGGGAAGCAGTCCGGTCCCGGAAACCGTAAACGCCAGCTTCGTTTCCGGCGTGATATTCCTGGCAAGAAAAGTCTGCACCTTGACATCTTCATTGATGGGTTGGAATGCACTTGCAGGCGTGCCGGTAAACTGAACGCTCTTTGGCAGGATGATGGCAAGATTATCCACCGGCGCCGCCACGCGGGGATGGAACTGAAAGCTGCCCGTGTACGGAATCTGGTAGCTGACCTGAAAGCGCGTTTCTCCTGGTCGCAGCGGATAGACAAAGCTGTAGTCGCCCTGCGTACCCAGCGGCGTAGGCGGTGTTTGTACCGGCATACTTCCAGGCCCCTGGGCAGCGGCCGCAACCACCTGTGCATTTTTCGGCAAATAGATTTCGTACGCACGCGGACCAAACTGAGTACGCGGCGGCGAAGAAGCATTCTTAACAAAATAGTTCTCAATCACATTCAGGCCGTTGGGGCTGGCTTCGATGCGCGCCACATCGGCTTCTGTCGAAACCCCGGCCACCTTTTCCGCGACATCGTATACATCCACATTCACAGTCGAGGTGCCGGCAGGTACCGGGCGAAAATACGTCGCCTTGTCATGAATCACTCGCAACAGGTGCATGGGGGCGCCGTCGGTGGCATCCAACGAGAAATGACCATGAGCATCGGTGGTGGTCTTGGCCGCAACCTCCATCCCCAGACGCATCAGTTCAACGCTATCTCCAACCGCAGGCTTTTTCGTCGTCTGGTTCGTGACCGTGCCTGAAATGGTGGCTGCCAGGACAGCAGTCGTGCCAACCCCCAGGACAAAGACCATGCTTAAAAGTGGCAAACGTGCAAGCTTGGCGCAAAAACCAGAAAGCAAGAAGGAACGCTGAAGTTTCATTGAGTCTCTTTCTAATGTCATTCAACAGGAGTGATGAGTTCAGGCCGCATGCATGCTGGTTTCCAGGAACTCAATTTCAGAGAGGATTTGAGCGGCTTCGTTTTCCATACTTGCCCGCTGCGCCAGGTAATCTTCTTCCGGATACTTGCCGGCCCGATATTCAAAGTTCAAGTCGCGGAGATTTTCGTAGATCGTTTCCTTGCGCTCTTGCAAAAATTCCAGGCGCGTCTTCTGCGTCTGTTCTTCCGTTTTCGACTGAGGATAGAAAATGTAGATGAAGATGCCAATCGACAGCGCCGCACAAGCCAGAATTGTCATAGTTCCGTCTCTTTCCGGACCTTCGCCAGAATCGTACTCGTGTGCGGGTCCGCTGCCATTTCCGGAGGCATGGCGACCGGCTGCAGCCTCCATTTGCGAATCAACAATGCCGTCCCAAACATCGCCAGCAAGAAAACCAGTCCGGGCGCAATCCAGGCTACAAGATTGAATCCATTCTCGGGAGGCGCGGCCAACACGGTGGGGCCATATTTTTGCACAAAACCTTGCAGGATCAACTGATTGTTGTCGCCACGGTTGAGTGCGTTGCGTAATTCGGCTTCTTCCTGCGCCGACACTGTGCAACCCACGTGATTGCATTCCAGCAGCACCTGGCCGCAACTGCAGGTGCACATCAGTTGATGGCCCAGCAGCTTATAGCGAGCCGACGTGTCCCCAGCTCCCGCCATGAAGATCAGCAGCAGACATGCCGCCGATAGCTGGAACCAAGTCCGCAGCAACGAACGGTCGATTACGCGCGGGACATGGGTTGGATGGGCGCGCATCGGCTAGTCCCCCGCCCCTGCCGTGAGAGCGACTTCTTCTTCCGCCTGCTGTTTGCGCGGCCTTGCGGCCTGCTCGGCGCTCATGTTCGGGACCAGAGCCAGCAGCGTTCCAAACGCCATGACTGCGACTCCAATCCATATCCAAGCCACCAATGGGTTGATGATCACTTTAATGATGGGCTGATTGGTATCCTGATTTCTACCTTCATACACCACATATAAATCGCGCTCTAATGTGGAGTGGTTGGCCACCATGGTCTCGGTCTGCTGGCTGGCATGGTAGAACCGTCGCTCGGGCGCCATCTGCGTCAGGAATTTGCCATTCTTGTACACATTCAGCAATTCATATTCGCTGTCGTAATTCGCATTCGAGTCCTGGGTGTAACTCTGGCAGACCAGGCGATAAGGCCCAATCGTCATCGAGTCGTGAAAGCCCATCTCCTGCTCGTTCGATTGGTTGAAGGCAGAACCGGCAAAGCCGATGAAGACGATCACGACACCAATATGAACCAAGTGTCCGCCATAACGTCGTGTATTGCGCCGCGTCAATTGCACCAGCGAAAACAGCATATTCTTGCCGGTGTGACGTTGAATGACCCGCGCGCCGCGCCAAAACTCGCTGCCAACCGCAGTCATCACAAGAGCTGCCAGCGAGAAGGTCATCAGGGAATACAGCGTTCCCACATCCTGCCAGGGACGCATCCCCGCAGCCATCAGAACCAACGCCGTTACCACTCCAGCGATGCATGGCCACAGGAAGTTACGCTGCACGCTTTTGAACGATGTGCTGCGCCATGCCAGGATGGGGCCGATCCCGGTAAGCAGCAACAGAAAAACTCCGATCGGCACCGCCACGCGGTTGTAGAACGGGGGCCCGACCGTAACTTTCGAGCCTTCAACATATTCCGAAATGATGGGAAACAGCGTTCCCCAAAGAATCGTAAAGCAGGCCGCCAGCAGGACAAGGTTGTTGAATAGAAAACTCGATTCGCGCGATACCAGCGATTCCAGCTTATGCTCCGACTGTAAATGATCCCGCTGCAGAATATAGGTAAACAGGCACACGCTGAGAACGATCAGAAGAAACACCCAGAACCAGGTGCCGATCGAAGATGCAGCAAACGCATGCACGGAACTGACCAAGCCACTGCGCGTCAGCAGCGTACCCAGAATCGACAGCATGAAGGTGGTGAAGATCAGCCACACGTTCCAGGACTTCATCATGCCGCGCTTTTCCTGCATCATCACGGAGTGCAAAAATGCCGTGCCCGTCAGCCATGGCATCAGCGAAGCGTTCTCGACGGGATCCCAACCCCAGTAGCCGCCCCAGCCCAGCACAGCATAGGCCCAGTGCATGCCCAGAAAAATACCGCAGGTTAGGAATAACCATGTCACCATGGTCCAGCGACGGGTGATATGGATCCACTTTTCGCCCGGGTAGCGCATCATCAGCGCTCCCAGCGCGAAGGCGAAGGGAACGCTGAACCCAACATATCCCAGGTACAGCATCGGGGGATGGATGACCATCTCCGGATATTGCAGCAGCGGATTCAGGCCAAAGCCATCGGCGGGCACAGCCCCCTGCGTCAGCGCAAAGGGCGGGGCTGGAAACACGATCAGCAGAGTGAAGAACACCTGTACAGCGGCCAGAATCGTCGAAGCATAGGCGGTCAGTTTGACATCCACCTTGTGACGCACGCGCAGCACAAACCCATAAGTGGCCAGCAGCCAGGCCCACAGCAGCAGGGAACCTTCCTGTCCGGACCACAATGCAGCAAATTTATACGGCCACGGCAGCGCCCGATTGGAATGATGAAGGATGTAGGAAACGGAAAAATCGTTGGTAAATGCGCAGTAGATCAGCGCAAAGGCCGCCGCACTCAGGGCAATAAAGCTCCCAATTCCCGCCCGTCGCGCCGATTCCGCCAGCCGCTCCGGCCCGAAACTAGCTTGAGGATGGACTGCAATCTGCCGCAAGGCAATGGTGCCAACCACGAAAGTGTAGGCACACAAAACCAAGCCGAGAAGGATTGCGAAACTACCAAATGCCGCCATAGCGCCTGCTATATCCTGTCGATTGTCACCGAGCCGACCGGCCACCTGGGCCGGCCTCGAAAAAATACTGTCCCGCTACCCGGAACGCCATTGTTCTCTTGGATTCTTTACAGTATGAAGCTTAGGAGATATGGCCTGACCGGACAGTGACCGCCATCACAATCATACAGATTTATCCCGGTACAGCCTATCGGCGCCATAGCAGCGACTGACCCGTGGCACTCGTTTATCGAGAGCAAACCACGGCGAAACAAACCGTCTACCGGAACCTGTGGAAGGACCGAGCATGGCGGCATGCTTCAAATAAGATGGCCACGGACACCTAGAACTGGACACTCGGCACCGCGGATGATCTGAGAAAGCGTCGACCAGGGAGCATGGTCCGCCAGCGGTGACTTTTCTCTGACGCCGACAACGATCAGGCTTGCGGCCTCAGAATGGGCAACGCGCAGAATCTCTTCGCTGGCGTTTCCCGCTTCGACACGCACCTTTGGCTGACACCACAGCTCAGCATCCGGCGGCAGAAGCTGTCGCAGTGTCCGCGCCAACCGAACGTCAACGTCCTCCGGGAAAGTTTCCACCTCTTCGATTTCCGGTCCCCTTACATGCATCAAAGTCAGTCGTGCATTCATTTCTTCCGCAATGGAAGACGCAAACTGGGCCGGGCGAAAAGCGCCAATTTCGAGGTCCGTCGCAAAGACGATCGATTGAATGGGAGCAAGATTCTCATGGCAACGCGGGCCGATCACCAGCACCGGACAAAGCACTCTGCGCAGTACGCTTTCCGCGACCGACCCAAACGCCAGTTTCTCCAATCCGTGTGCGCCGTGGGAGCCAACCACCACCAGGTCCGCGCCATGTACCTGCGCGGTCCTCTCGATCAGCTCCGTGGGCTCGGCGAATTCAACGATGGCATGGTGCCGGATCGGCCTAATATTGGCTTTGGAAATAACGGTGTCCATATGCGCGCGAGCACCGCTCAAATCCGATTCAAGTAGCTCAGGCGTTGCGCCCGGACCATAGAGAACCAGCGGAACTGCATGCACTGGAAAAAGAGTGCTTCTGAATTGGTCCGCAAGCGATGCGGCCGCATTCAAGGCTGTGACCGCAGGTCCAGAAAAATCGATGCCAATGACAATTTTTCTGAAGTTCACTTTGCTGGTTCCCAGCCGTGGCTCATCGCCGGTGGAGGAAGCGGCTGTTTCATGAAGTGGGTCCATAATCCCTCCACTGAAACGCGTG
>JAJZDO010000459.1 GCA_021805955.1 Acidobacteriota bacterium | reverse complement strand
AGGACCCTCCCACATTAATGATTTCATCCTCATCGCCTTCGTGCAGATAGCAATCGTTCAGGTAATCCACGGCATGGCCGATCATCTCAAGCGCCCGCCCCTGTTCCCGCGTCATGATTCTCCGCAAGTTTTGGCGCGCCGGTTTGTCCGCGAGTGCAATTGGGATAACTGCTATGGGGGCAAGAGCGGGCTCCGCCAGAAAAGGCATGGTCTTGTCCGTATCTTCGGGCCGAGGTAATTCGCTAGTCCCGCAGATCTCCGGAACGCGTTTTGGGCCGGGCTGCTGGTTTGTGTCGACACTGGGGTGAGTCGCCATGGGAGTATCCTCTCTTCCCTCTAATAGTGACGTTTTCCAAGGACAGGATGTACAGGAAAACAAGCCCCCGCACTTTGTAAGCATCAAATTGGAACGACGCTCCAGAATGGAAATTGAAACCGTTACTAAAGTTTTTATTGGCCCTGGCGCAATCCTCCCTTAGGTGGACTACGCGCTATACTTATGTCGCGCCTCGTCGCTCTCGTCGCCAGCGGCCTTCTCATGCCGGCGATTGGCTAGACTTTTCATGCGATTCCATCTCACTCGGTTTTGCCCCGTCGCTTGACAGTCCTGCCGTTTGAACCTTACAGTCGAGCTATAGGCGGCGACGGAGTATTGTTGTGCGTCAATGACTGCGGCCCTCATGCAAACTCCCAATTATTTCTGGAATTACCTGCCGTTGCTGCTTCAAATCCTGGCCGCTGTCGGGCTTTCATGCATCATCGTCGCTGCTTCCTGGCTGATCGGACGCCACCGGCCCGGAAAAGTGAAACTGTCGACCTATGAGTGCGGCATGGTTCCGCAAGGAGACGCGCGCGGACGCTTTTCCGTGCGTTTCTATATGGTGGCAATGCTTTTTATCTTGTTCGATGTGGAAGCCGTGTTCATGTTTCCCTGGGCGGTCATTTATCGCAGGCTGCCGGCGATTACCGGCTCCCATTTCTTCGGCTTCTGGGAAATGCTGGTGTACATCGGCTTTGTACTCGTCGGCTTCTTCTATATCTGGAAAAAGGGCATTCTCGAATGGTCCAAAGACCAGGCAGACCTCTAAGGCACGGGATTTGTGACAGACGCTGGAGAAAATCAGAGTAAGGATGCAGTTCTCGCGGCCCACCCCGACCATCGGGCGATCGCAGCCCTGACGCAACAGTTGCCTGATGCCATCCAGAATGCAAAATACGATCGCGGAGAATTGACTCTGACCATCGCCCGCGAAGCGATTATTCCCTCATGTCGCACTGTGCAGGCCGCCGGATATAACTTTCTTGTCGATGTCACCGGCGTCGACTGGTATCCGAATCAGCCCCGATTTCAGATCTCCTATCACATTCTGTCGCACACGCTGAAGCAGCGCATCCGGTTCGCGGTTTTTGTGGACGAGGGCGATCCTTCCGTAGACAGCATCACATCGGTATGGCCGGCGGCGAATTTCTATGAGCGAGAGGTTTTCGATTTGTTTGGAGTCCGCTTCGGCGGCCATCCCAACCTGCGCCGCCTACTGATGCCGGAAGACTATCGAGGCAATCCACTTCGCAAAGACTTCCCGGTGGAGGGCTATCGCTGATGTCAGAGCTTCTCACCGCTCCTACCGTTGTCGATTCCAGCGAAGACCGCACCATGATTCTGAACATGGGCCCGCAGCATCCATCCACACATGGCGTTCTACGCCTGGTGCTGGAAATCGACGGCGAAGTAGTCGTTCGCGTCGCGCCGGACATCGGCTATCTGCACACCGGCATTGAGAAGACCTGCGAGGCAAAATTCTACCAACAGGTTGTGCCGCTCACCGACCGCATCGATTATTGCAGCCCTATGCACAACAATCTTTGCTACTGTCTGGCGGTCGAGAAATTGCTTCAAGTAGAAATCCCGGAGCGCGCCCAGTGGCTGCGCGTCCTGCTCAGCGAGTTGACGCGGCTTAATTCGCATCTGATCTGGCTGGGCACCCACGCCATGGACATTGGCGCGCTCACTGTGTTCCTCTACTGCTTCCGCGAACGCGAACAGATCCTGCGCCTCTTTGATGACCTTTCCGGTCAGCGCATGATGACCTCCTATTTCCGCATCGGTGGACTCGCGCTGGAACCGCCGCTGGATTTTTTCCCTCGCGTGCGCGCTTTCCTGAAGACGATGCCGGAGAAAATCGATGAATACGAAAATCTTCTCACCGGCAATCGAATCTTTATCAATCGCATCAAGGGTGTCGGTCTGCTGAGCGCCGCCGATGCTATTTCGCTGGGAGTGACTGGACCACCGCTGCGCGCCAGTGGCGTGGACTGGGATTTACGTCGCGACATGCCCTACACCGGGTACGAAAAATTTCAGTTCAAGGTGCCGGTGTCGAACGGCTGCGACGTTTGGTCGCGCTACGTGATACGCGTGCAGGAGATGCGCGAGTCGGTCAAGATTGCCACCCAGGCGCTGGACGGGATGCCTGAAGGCCCGATCAAAGCGAATGCGCCCAAAATCGTTCTTCCCGATCGCGAGGCGATGAAGACGCAGATGGAGGCGCTGATCCATCATTTCAAAATCGTCACGGAAGGTTTCGCCGTTCCCGCAGGCGAGGTCTATCAGGCCATCGAATCCTCACGCGGCGAAATGGGCTATTACGTCGTCAGCGATGGCACAGCGAAACCCTATCGGGTCCACATGCGCAATCCAACCTTCGCGACCTTGCAGGCGATCGAGAAAATGTGCGTGGGCAGGCTCATCGCCGACGTTGTCGCCGCCATCGGTTCCATCGACATCGTACTGGGAGAGATTGACCGATGATCGCCGCCGCTGAGGTTTCCGTGGATTCTCCCGCTTCCCCGCAGCTTGCTGCCGAGTTGTGGATCTCGTTGGTTTCCCTGCTTAGCTCGCATGTCGCCATGCATTCGATCGCGCGGCCTGAGAGCAAATTGCGCGTCCATTCCAGTTCCAGCACTCGATTGGATGTGCTCGGACCCATTGGCAAGCTCACTATCCTCGCACCCGACGCATGTGGCACGGGCGTTACGGAGTTTCGGCCGGAAGCGGGCGAGCTAGGTGACGAGTACGATACATTTTTCTTTACCGAAGAAGGTTTGCTTCAATTTGCAGCTTTGGATGGCGCCCTGGACATGGAAGCGTCCGTCGACAATTTGCTGCGCAAGGTACAAGCATGAGTCTGACAACGATTTCCGAGAATCCAAAGCCTGGCAGCACGATCTTTTCTCCTGAACTGGCCGCACGCTTTGACAGGCTGGCGACTCTCTACCCGGTTCGCCGCTCCGCGCTCATTCCCATGCTGCTATACGCGCAGGATGAAATTGGATATGTATCGGATGCTGCCATCGCGGAAATCGCCCAACGGCTCGACCTGACCGTGCTGGATGTGCGCAATGTGCTCAGCTACTACTCCATGCTGCGTACCAAACCCGTCGGTAAATACAACGTACAGGTCTGCACGAATATCAGTTGCATGGTGCGTGGCGGCCAGGAACTCTTTCAGCATTGCAAGAAGCGCCTCGGCATCGGCCACAAAGAGACCACGCCGGACGGACTTTTTTCTCTTGAAGAAGTCGAATGTATCGGGGCCTGCAGTTGGGCGCCCGCAGTGCAGATCAACTACGATTTTCATGAAAACCTGACGCCCGAAACAATGGACGCGCTGCTGGACGAATATCGAAGCAAGGCCGGTCAATAGCAAAAATGCCCACACTGGTTTCTCATCCCGATGAAGTCAAGATCGTCAGCAGCCGCTTTGGCAAGGGTGCGACCGAGATCGACCGCTATATCGAACTGGGCGGTTATGAGGCGGTACGCCAGGCCATCGAGAAAGGGCCTGAGTGGATCATCGCCGAGATGAAAGCTTCCAATCTTCGCGGCCGCGGCGGCGCTGGCTTCCCAACGGGCATGAAGTGGTCGTTTGTTCCCAAGCAATCGGAAAAACCGAAATATGTTCTGGTCAATGGCGATGAGAGCGAACCCGGCACCTGCAAAGACCACTTGATTTTCCTGCACGATCCGCACGCGGTCATCGAGGGCGCCATCGTCGCCGGCATCGCCGTGGGCGCGAAAACAGGCTTTATCTATTTGCGCGGGGAATATCGTTACCTGCTCAAGATCATGGAAAAAGCCATCGCCGAGGCCTATGCCAAGGGCTTTCTTGGCAAAGGAATCTTTGGCTCGAGCTTCGACTTTGAGGTCATCTCGCAGACTGGAGCGGGCGCTTATGAAGTCGGCGAAGAGTCCGCGCTGATGGAGTCGCTCGAAGGCAAACGCGGCATCCCGCGGATTCGGCCGCCGTTCCCTGCCGTGGTCGGCCTGTATGGCGGGCCCACAGTCATCAACAATGCGGAGACCATTGCGTCGGTGCCCCACATTCTGCGCATGGGCGGGGAGGCGTATGCCAAAATCGGCTCCGCTCGCAACGGCGGTACGCGACTGTTCTGCATCAGCGGCCATGCCGAGCGCCCTGGCGTGTATGAACTGCCCATGGGCTACAACCTGAAGAAGATGATTTATGAAGTCGCCGGCGGCATTCGCGGCGGACGTCAGTTGAAGGCCGTCGTGCCCGGCGGTTCGTCCACGCCTGTCCTGTTGCCGAACGAAATCGATATTGGCATGGACTTCGATCAGGTGGGCAAGGCAGGCAGTATGCTCGGTTCCGGCGGCGTCGTGGTACTCGATGAAACTGTCTGCATGGTCGAGTTTGCCCTGCGCACCATCCAGTTCTATCAGCACGAGAGCTGCGGTTGGTGTATTCCCTGCCGCGAAGGCACGGACTGGTTAAAGAAAACGCTGACGCGTTTTCATGCCGGGGGTGGCGAAGCCAAAGACATTGAGAACATCCGTTATCTGGCGGAAAACATGCTGGGTCGCACTTTCTGCCCCCTTGGCGATGCGGCGGCTATGCCGACTATCGCTTTCATCAAAAAATTTCGGCATGAATTTGAAGACCACTTGAACGGAAGACCTTGCCCGTATGCGAAGCAACAAGAACTGGCTCTTGCGTGAAATACCGGGATTTTATTCGTATGATCCAAAAGGATGGCTAGATGCACGTGAGAACAACCGGCAGTCACAAACATTATCACCATCCGATGAAACCTGGAACGCTAACGATTGCCGGATCGGGTAACGACGATATCCCCAGGGGAACACTCACCAACATGCTGAAACAGGCCGGACTGAAGCAAGGGAGCCAGAAATGAGATACACGGTCATCTACGAGAAGTCGGCCACGGGCTATGGCGCCTATGTGCCCGATCTACCGGGACTGGGCGTCGTCGGCAAAACGCTTGACGATACCAAAAAGCTGATTCGCGAAGGCATCGAAGCACACATTCAGGTCATGCGAGAGCACGGCGAAGTTGTCCCCGAACCAACCTCTACAGCGGAAATGGTAGAAGTTCCTTTCTCCGCCTGAATTGCGATGCCCAGGAAAGTTCAAAAGTATGGCTGATGTAACACTCACGGTCGACGGCAAGACAATCACCGCTCCCGCGGGCACGCTGCTGCTGGAGGCCTGCCGCAAGGTTGGCATCGAAATTCCGGCCTTCTGTTATTACCCTGGATTGTCGTTGCAGGCAGCGTGCCGGATGTGTCTGGTGCGCATTGAGAAAATGCCGAAGTTGCAAACCGCCTGCACTACGCCGGTCGCCGAAGGCATGATCGTCTCCACGGAAACGGACGAGATCAAGCAAGCGCGCAAAGCCATGCTGGAGTTGGTGCTGGCGAACCATCCGCTGGACTGCCCGGTCTGCGATGCTGGCGGCGAGTGCGAATTGCAGGACATGACATTCAAGTACGGAGCGGGCGGCTCGCAGTTCGTCGAAATCAAGAACCATCGCGAGGAGCAGCAATGGTCACCCGTGGTTTTCTTCGACCGTCCGCGCTGCATTCTCTGCTATCGCTGCGTTCGCGTCTGCAATGAAGGCATGGACGTTGCCGCGCTCGGCATTCAGCAGCGTAACTCCGGCTCCGTGATTGCGCCGAATGACCAGACTGAACTGGACTGCGAACAATGTGGCATGTGCATCGACATCTGCCCCGTAGGCGCGCTCACCTCCGACACCTATCGCTATAAGACCCGGCCCTGGGAAATGACGCACGTCGGCACCATCTGCACCCATTGCGGCGACGGCTGCAAAACCACCCTGGGCGTGCGCCGCAGCGACGACGGCATGCAGATTGTCCGTGGCGATAACCGCGATAAGAGCGGATTGAACGGAGAATTTCTGTGCGCCAAAGGCCGGTTCGCATTCGATTTCGCCAACAGCCCAGATCGCCTGACGCAGCCACTCGTCCGCCAGCCCAATGGAGAATTTGCGGCTGTCAATTGGGAGGATGCAATCAAAGTCGTTGCCGAACGGTTCCGCTCTGCCCGCGACAAACGCGGCGGCAACAGTATCGGTGTCATCGGCTCAACCCGCATCACCAACGAAGAAGCATATCTGCTGCAGAAAATCGCGCGAAGCGCATTCGGCACCAACAATATCGACCATCACCGGACCACGGACTATGTTAGCTTCGCTCGCGCGCTTGCCGGCCAAAAGAATCGCTTTGCCAGCGTCGCGGACACGGCCACCGCGCCTGCGGTCCTCGTGATTGGCGGCGATCCCACGGAACAGCATCCGCTGCTGGCCTGGAACCTGCGCACGAATGTTCGCCACAATGGCACCCGCATCTACCTGGCGAATCATCGTGAAATAAAATTGCGCCGACAGGCGAAATCATTCGTTCAAATTCCTGCAGACGGGTACGAGGCCTTTGCGCACTTCCTCGGCGGTGCGCAAAATAGCGACTTCGGCGCGGATGCGGGCGCGCTGAGACACTCGCTGCGCCAGGAGCCAAATCTACTTATCGTCTTTGGCTCGGAATTGCGCGGCACGGCTATTGAAGCTTTAGTGAAGTTCGGACTTTCGCTCCCCGATACGAAATTCGCCTGCCTCGGGGACTATGTCAATTCGCGCGGCGCGGCCGACATGGGGCTGTATCCCGACCTGCTTCCTGGCTATCAACCCATCCATGGCGACAGTGCTATTCGTGCGGAATACGGTGATCGCCTTCCTCGCGAATCCGGACTGGATATTGCGCAGATGTTCAAAGCGGCGGCGCGCAACGAACTCGCGGCGCTCTATGTGGTTGGAGACGATCCAGTGGAGCGGCTCGGGATTGCCGAGGAAACATTGCACAATACATTTCTCGTGGTGCAGGATATGTTCCTGACAGCGACCGCGAAGCAAGCCGACGTGGTGTTGCCGACGGCGAATCTCTACGAGAAATCTGGCACCGTGACCAATACTTTCGGCGATCTGCAATTGGTGAAGAAGGCCGCGGACCGCGCCGGCGTTCGCACCGACCTGGAACTGATCGTCCGCATCGCAGACACCATGGGAGAAGATGTGCACACGCTGGTCCCATTCGGCAAAGGGGTGCGCGCGGATATGGGACAGTCGCGAGGCGCGCAGTCCGGCGAAGCCGATCGCCATGGAATTTGGTTGGCGGCGCACAATCTCGAACCGAAGCTGAGCCCGTTCGATCCCAATGCGTTGCTGGATGAAATTCAACGGCTTGTGCCGGGCTATGATTTCGATCGACTCGACCTGCTGGGTGGAACGAGCCAGCGAGTACAGCCCGCGGGCGATGGCCTGATCGGCATCTCCCAGCTTGCCGACCGTGCGGATGGGATTCTGCCTTCGGGAGACACCCTGTTTACCTCCGGCACGTTGGGTCATTACAGCGAAAAGCTGAGCGAAGTGGAAGTGTTTCAAGCGAAGAAAAGTATGGTGGCGGCTGATTGACAATTCAAACGTCTGTCCAGCCATAGAAAATGCCGCGACGGGGCAGTGCGCGAATCGGGAATTGGGTTTGAAGTGGAAATGATACGAACGTGAATATTCTGATCTTTGTTCTCTTAAGTCTGCTGAAAGTGGCCGTGGTGACTGTCATCTTTTTGATGGCGGTGGCCTATACGGTGCTACTGGAGCGCAAACTTGTAGGCCGCATTCAGAACCGCTGGGGCCCCTCCCGCGTTGGCCCCTTCGGGCTGCTGCAACCGCTGGCCGACGGTCTGAAGCTTTTTTTGAAGGAAGACCTGATGCCGACGGCGGTCTTTCGTCCGCTGTTCATTCTGGCGCCGATCATCGCGCTCTCCTGCTCTTTGATTTCCATTGGCGTAATTCCGTTCGGGGAAAACATCCATTGGCATGGCGTGGATATGTTTCAGATCGCCGACGTCAACGTCGGGCTGCTGGTCATCCTGGGCGTCACCTCCATCGGCGTGTATGGAATTGCACTGTCCGGCTGGTCTTCGAACAACAAGTACTCTCTACTGGGATCTCTGCGCTCGACGGCGCAGATGATCAGTTATGAACTTGCGCTCGGTCTGTCTGTGATTGGGGTTGTGCTGCGCGCCGGATCGCTTCGTTTGCGCGACATTGTGAACATACAAAACACGCATGGAATCTTATCGTGGAACATCTTCGGAGGCATACAGATCGTCGCTTTCTTTATTTATTTGACGGCCGCGTTTGCGGAAACCAATCGCACTCCATTCGACCTGCCGGAAGCGGAGAGCGAACTGACGGCCGGCTATCACACCGAATATAGTTCCATGAAATTTGCCATGTTCTTCATGGCCGAGTACGCCAATATGATCACTGTCGGCTGCGTTGCCACGTTGCTGTTCTTAGGCGGATGGTCAAGCCCCTTTGGCAACCTGCTTCCAGCCTTCGGCGGCGTGGTCGTGCAGGCCCTTCTTCCAGTATTCTGGTTCGTCGCCAAGGTTTTCTGCTTCCTGTTTCTCTATGTTTGGGTCCGCGGAACACTGCCGCGTTTCCGTTATGACCAGCTGATGGGATTTGGCTGGAAATTTCTTTTACCGATTGCCATTGTGAATGTGATGGCAACCAGTCTGGTCCTGGCCTTCCATGGGTAAGCCATCCCAACAGTCCGCGGGAGCCGGAGCGCGATGAATCTAGCGATCTTCATTCTTTTCGGACTTCTATGCCTGGGCGGCGCGTTGAACCTGCTGCTGCAGCGGCACCCGATCAACAGTGCGCTGTCACTGATCGTCGTCATGTCATCGCTCTCTGTTCTGTACTTGTTGCTGGGCGCTGAGTTTCTTGCAGTAGCGCAGATCATCGTTTACTCCGGCGCCATTATGGTGCTGTTTGTTTTTGTGATTATGCTGTTGAACGCCGGCGAGGAAGAGCGCACCCATGGCAGCCGGGCCGCGTATCTGGCAGGCGTTCCCGGAGTGCTAGCGTTGTTTACGGTTTTGGCATCCACGTTTTTCACACTGCGGACCAGCTTTGGAAATGCGCGGTTGGGTGCATTTGTGGCCACAACCAGCGATCTCAGCCGGGTCTTGTTCCGGAATCTTCTGCTGCCGTTTGAAGTCACTTCCATCTTGATTCTGGTAGCGATCCTGGGCGCTGTTGTGCTGGCGCGGAAGGAGCATTGACGTGGCCGTTCCAATGGTCTGCTATCTAGTACTGAGCGCCGCGCTGTTCTCGATCGGTATATTTGCATTTCTGATCAAGCGCAACATCATCACCATTTTCATGTCGATTGAGCTAATGCTGAACGGCGTGAACCTGGCGTTTGTCGCCTTCGCCAACCACTGGCACCAGGTGAGCGGCCAGATTTTCGTGTTTTTTGTGATGGTCGTCGCCGCCGCGGAGGCTGCTGTCGGTCTTGCCATCATCATCTCCCTGTTCCGCTCGCGGAACACATTGAACGTGGACCAGATCAACTTGATGAAGCTATGACGATTTTCGATTTGATGAGATTATGACGCCTTCTTTATATCTCTGGCTGCTGCCGCTGTTCCCGCTGGCGGGCTTTGCGATCAACGGGGTACTGGGAAGACGATTGCCCAAGGGCGCCGTCTCGCTGGTGGCGCTCCTGTTCCCTGCCGCCGCCTTTGCGCAGGTGTTGTGGATCGTCTCGCGCTTGCATCAAGGACTGACGCTGCCGTATCTGGAAAGATTTTCGACTCCCTGGATTGCGGTCACGGGATTTCATGCCAATTTTTCGTTTCTGCTCGACCAACTGACGATTGTGATGCTGCTGGTCGTCACCGGCGTGGGTCTGGTGATTCATCTTTACTCCGTCGGCTATATGGCGGAGGAGGAAGGCTACTGGCGATTCTTCAGCTACATGAATCTGTTTTTGTTTTTCATGCTGATGCTGGTGCTGGCGGCAAATTTTCTGCTGCTCTTTGTCGGCTGGGAGGGCGTCGGTCTGGTCTCCTATTTACTGATCGGTTTTTACTACACCAAAGATTCCGCGGCGAATGCCGGCAAGAAAGCGTTTATCGTCAATCGAATTGGCGACTTCGGCTTTCTGCTGGCCATGTTCCTGATCATCGCCCACTTCGGCACGCTCAGTTTTAACGAAGTATTTTCCAACATCGCAGCACATCCTGAGATGCAGGGCGGCGTTCTCACCGCGATCGCGTTGCTGTTGCTTCTGGGCGCGACTGGCAAATCGGCGCAGATTCCTCTGTACGTGTGGCTGCCGGATGCGATGGAAGGTCCTACGCCGGTGTCCGCTCTGATCCACGCCGCCACCATGGTGACGGCTGGCGTGTACATGCTGGCGCGGACGCATGTGCTGTTCGGTCGTTCTCCACTGGCTCTGACGGTGGTGGCCGTTATTGGCGCGGCGACGGCATTCTTTGCAGCCACAATCGGCATTCTGCAGACGGACATCAAGCGCGTCCTGGCCTACTCCACGATTTCGCAGCTCGGCTATATGTTTCTGGCATGCGGGGTAGCAGCCTACTCGATGGGAATTTTTCATCTGGTCACGCACGCATTCTTCAAGGCGTTGCTATTTCTGGCTGCGGGCAGCGTGATTCACGCGCTGGGCGGCGAGCAGGACATGCGGAACATGGGCGGCCTGCGGAAAAAACTTCCAGTCACGTTCTGGACCATGACCGCGGCCGTATTTGCCATCAGCGGATTGTTTCCGTTCGCCGGATTTTTCAGCAAAGACGCGATTCTGGCGGCAGACTTCGTGAGCCCGCATGACGGCAAGATATTGTGGGCGGTGGGTCTGGTAACGGCCGGGCTGACGTCGTTCTATATGTTCCGGCTCTGGTATATGACCTTCTTCGGTAGTCCGCGCTATCTGGAATCGAGCGCCGACCAAGCGGGTCGCGGATCGCACGGCGGACATGGCGTGCATGAAAGCCCCTGGGCCATGCTGTTGCCTTTGATCATTCTTGGGATTTTATCATTGGCTGGAGGGTGGATTGGCTGGCCGGAAGCGATGGGCGGAAGCAACTGGATCGCGCATTTTCTCGATCCCGTATTTGCAAGCGCTGGAACCGCAGCAGCAACAGTGCCGACTGCTGCAGACATTCAATTGGACCGCATTCTCGCGGGTGTTTCGATGCTGACCGCGCTGCTGGGATGGTTCCTGGCGGACCTGATGTACCGCCGCAGGCCACAACTGGCAGACGCAGCGGAACGTAATGCGAAACCGCTCTATTCGCTGATTTGGAATAAATATTGGGTCGACGAAATATACGCGAACGTCATTGTCTGGCCAATTCTGGCGGTTTCAAGAAACCTGCTGGGTCGCGGCATTGAGTCAGGCGTCATCGATGGCACGAACAATGCCTGGACGAGAATCGGGAGTGGAGTCAGCAGGTGGATTCGCCGCATGCAGTCGGGAAATATCCGCTCTTATGCAGGCTGGCTGGCAGCAGGCGCGGCGGCTGTGCTGATTGTGGTGCTGTACCTGGCGCACTTGTACTGAAGAGGAAGGACTTTGTGTTGAACGCAAGCATTCTGACATGGCTTACCTTCCTGCCCTTAGCGGGCGCGTTGGTGGTTCTGTTGCTGCCGAGGCGGGGTCGCGCTGCTCAGAGTTTCACTCTGCTGCTGACGCTGTTTTTCTTTGTGCTGGCCCTGCATCTGCCGGCACACTTCAATTACCACCAGCAGCAAGGATTTCAATTTGAGCTGAATGTTCCATGGATCAGCAACCCGGCCGTCCATTACCACGTCGGCGTGGATGGGCTATCGATGTGGCTGGTGGTGCTGGTTTCCTTCCTCGCACCATTGGGCGTGCTCATCTCCTGGCGGGCGATTGAAGATCGCAAACGCGAATTTTATGCGCTGCTGCTGCTGCAGCAAACAGCAATGTATGGCGTGTTTATCTCGCTCGATCTGATCCTGTACTACGCATTTTGGGAGCTGTCGATCGTCCCGCTGGCGCTGCTGATCGGCATGTACGGGCGTAACGATGGACGCCGCGCGGCGATTAAGTTTTTTCTCTACGCATTCATTCCATCCGCGTTGCTGCTGGTTGGCATGCTATGGCTGTATGGACAGACAGGGACATTCGACCTGGTGCAATTGCAGCAGCAACTGCATGGTTGGAGTACCGGCGCGCATGCGGCGGGCTTGTGGTTGACCTCGCTGGCATTCCTGCTGGCCTTCGCCGTCAAGGTGCCCGTGTTTCCACTGCACGGCTGGCTGCGCGATGGCATCGCCGAAGCGCCGACGGCAGTTGCGATGATTCTGGCCGGCAAGCTCGGACTCTATTCCCTGCTGCGCTGGCACGTCGGGCTGTTCCCTACTGAAGCCGCTCATGTTGCGCCGCTGATGGTGGCGCTGGGCGCCATCGGCATTCTGTATGGGGCGTTGATGGCCCTGGTGCAAACGGACTTGAAGCGACTGGCGGCCTACGCTACATTGAGCGCGGTCAGCTTCATCGTGCTGGGAATCTACGCCTTCACCGCGGCAAGCATGGATGGAGCGGCGTATCAGATTCTGAACGAAAGCATTTCAGCGAGCGCGTTCTTCATGCTGCTCGGCATCCTGTATGAACGGTACGGAACCTACGATATGAGCCGACTGGGCGGCATTGCGACCAAGATGCCGGGACTGGCTGTGCTGTTCGTCATCACAACGCTGTCATTGATCGGACTGCCGTCGCTCAATGTGTTTGTTGGAGAATTTCTGATCCTGAGCGGCAGCTTCCAGACCCATCCCCGCATCGCAGCCGCTGCCACGGTGGGAGTGATTCTTTCCGCCTCCTACATGCTATGGATGGTGCAGCGCGTCTTCTACGGCAAGCCCTCGACCAGCGTGGCGGCCTTGTCCCCCACGGATGTGAACTGGCGCGAACGCGCCGCCGTGTGGCCGACCATTGCGCTGATGATTGCGATGGGAGTGGCTTCCGTCTTCTGGATGCACGCCATCGATCTTTCTGTGCCGGGCATGGCCCCCGACAAGGTTTCGCTGGGAGTCACGGTAACACCGACATCAGCCTACGCAACATTGAACCCGACGCGAGGAATGACCCGATGAACGACGCCGTGAACACATCGATGAGTTCCGTTGCGCCCGCACTGCGGATTCTTCCTGAAATCGTGATGACTTTGACTGGGGTGCTGGTCATGCTCATCGAGGCCGTGCTGAAGCCGAAAACCAGCCGCAAGCCTCTCGGCATCCTGGCAATTCTTGGCACGCTCGCAGCGCTCGGGGCCAGCCTGTATCAACTGCATCTTCCCGCTGGAATCGCCTTTTTCGGCACCGTGCAGTCAGATGCCTTCAGTGTCTTTTTTCATTTGGTGATTGGCGGCGTCGTGCTGGTGACGCTCCTGATTTCACTCGATTATTTCGAAGGTCACACGAGCAACGTCGGCGAATTCTATGCGCTGATCCTGTTTGGCGCGACCGGCATGATGCTGATGACCAGCTCGGTGGAGCTGCTGATGGTCTTCATCAGCCTGGAGATTTCTTCCATCTCCACTTACATTCTGGCGGGCTATCGCAAACGAAGCGCGACCAGCCCCGAAGCCTCGATCAAATACTTTTTGCTGGGCTCGTTCGCAACCGCATTTTTCCTCTATGGCATCGCGCTATGCTTCGGCGCAACCGGCTCGACCAACATCTACGACATCGCCAAGGGTGTCGCGGGCGGTGCGTCGCCGCTGCTGCTGACAGTCGCCTTTGGCATGATGCTGATTGGTCTTGGCTTCAAGGTGTCGTTGGCGCCTTTTCACGTTTGGACGCCGGATGTCTACGAAGGCGCGCCCGCACCTGTTGTTGGATTGATGTCCACTGCGCCGAAGGCCGCTGCCTTCGCGGTGCTTTTGCGCATTACCTATGGAGCCTACGGAACCGCGACGCACATTTGGATGCCCCTGGTCTGGATCCTGGCGGTCCTGTCAATGACGATTGGCAATCTGGGCGCGCTCACCCAGCGCAATGTCAAACGCATGCTGGCTTATTCCTCAATTGCTCACGCGGGATATCTGCTGGTTGCGTTCACCGCGCTGGCGCCCATGGGAATTGCGTCCGCCAGCTTTTACACGGCTGCCTATGCGGCAATGAACGTGGGCGCGTTCGGCATCATCAGTTATCTGTCCGGCTATAACGAGGCTCGCACCAATCTCAGCGATTATTCCGGCGCGGCCCGGCGTCATCCTGTGGCCGCTGCCACATTCGCTGTCTTTCTAATTTCCTTAATCGGAATTCCCTTCACCGCGGGCTTTTTCGGCAAGTTTTACGTCTTCACCGCAGCAATCGATTCCGGCCATGCCTGGCTTGCGGTAGTGGGCTTGCTGAACAGCGGCGTGGCCGCGTTTTATTACCTGCGTCTTCTGGGACAGATGTATATGCTGCCCGAAGAACCTGCGCGGGAGCGGGATACTGCCCATG
Organism: Acidobacteriota bacterium; assembly: GCA_021805955.1. The sequence continues at coordinate 527 of JAJZDO010000459.1, read as the reverse complement.
CGCAGCCCTCGTTTGTGCTTGGCATGGCGATTTTAATGCTAGCGGTCTTCGTGCTGGGAATCTTCCCGGGTCGCGCACTGCGTCTCGCGCGCGCTGGCGCGGCAACGTTTGCAGACCGCGGCGTGCTTCCTCCCTCACCCGCCATCGCACAACTGGGCACGAAATAGTGATCGTATGTGGCGCACAGGTTGGATAGGGCTTGCTTCAACGCCGTGCTAATTAGGACTAAGCCGTTGGCGTTCTGCTTTTTTGCCCTCTGAAGGCTTTCCTCAGGTTTGGCGATATGTGTCCGATCGCACCGACCTTGCGTGCCGGACTGACGTGCTCCAGCAGTGGGTATTGTTGTGTCCTCATCGTTGCGGAAGCTGGAAAAATCTGGCGCATTGCGGCCATGAACTCGCCGAGTTTTAAGAATGTGATCTTCATCACTGCGAATTCGGGTCTTGAAGCGGATGCTGACACATGAGGCTCGGGTTTACACTATGCAGGTGGGCAGAGACAGAAAAAGCGCGTTCTTGATGCTGGCG
>JAJZDO010000846.1 GCA_021805955.1 Acidobacteriota bacterium | reverse complement strand
CGCGTTCTTGCGATTGAATTGGGTTTAGGGAGCGAGCTTGTTCCCTCCAATGACAGCAGACGCAAAACATATATTGCGGCAGCACACGCGCTGACCGCGATGCCGGAAGGTATGCGGATGATGGTCCCGACCCAGTGGGCCAGCGTCCTGAATTCGCAGTTGTTTAGCTGGCAGGCGAAACTCGCATACCTGCGCGAACCAAAACTGGCTGAGACGCTGAAGGCGACCGCACTCAGTGACGACGACTCCGCCCGCGACGAGTCGGTGCGCGATTTTGTCGTGCGGCATTTTGGGGAGGAAGTAGCGAATACGATCGCTGCGCCTCTGCTGGCAGGGGTTTTCGGCGGAGACATTGCAACATTGAGTGCTGACGCGGTGCTGCCGGCCTTCGTTGCATTGGAGCGCGAGTACGGCAGTCTGATCCTTGGACTACAGCAGCGGATGAGGGCAGGGAATGCGTCCGCCCCTGTTTTCACGACGCTTCGTCGTGGACTGGCATCGCTCATCGAGGCAATGGAATCTCTTCTTCCGGAGAGTAGTCTTCAGCGTGGAGTTGTCGTGGAATCCATCGAACAGAGCGGCAAGGGCTGGCGGGTTCGCGGAACTTCTCTTGTTGGGGAGTCCCATCTGATAGAACAAAGTTTCGATGGAGTTTTGGTTGCTACTCCGGCAGCAGGCACGGCAAAACTCTTGCAGCCGTTCGACAGTCGCATCGGCGAGTTGTTGCCACAGTATTCCTCGTCCGCAATTGTCGTGGCCTTGGGATTCACAGCGGAGGAAGCACGGGCCATGCGCATTCCTCGTGGATTTGGATTTTTGGTCCCACAGCGCAAGTCGCTTGGCGGTAAAGTCCTTCCCAGCAAAAGAGACGTCAGGGATGAAGCCAGCGAAACAACCGCGCAGCGGGCCCTTCTTGCGTGTACTTTTCTTGATCAGAAATTTCCGCACAGAGCGCCGGACGGTGCGGTGTTGCTGAGGGCCTTCTTGGGTGGGCCGGCTGCTCCAAAACTGCTGCAGCACGACGATGCGACGTTGATTCGGTTGGCCCGGACGCAGCTGGAACGCTTCCTGGGGAGACTGCCAGAGTCATCGATCGCGCTGGTTCGACGCTGGCCGAACTCTCTCCCACTCTATTCTGTGGGCCACTTGGATCGCATGGCGGAACTTGACCGACGACTCGCTCAGCTGCCAAATCTGCGTCTTATCGGCAATGCTTACCGGGGCGTTGGATTGCCCGATCTAATCCACTCTGGTAGAACGGCTGCACGGGAACTGGCGGCAAATGTTACCACCGCCTAGAGGATTCGCGGGATTCGGTGGAGTGATGCGAAGTGTGCCCTCTCGCATCCGCCTGATTACTCGTACTTGAGAGACTCCACTGGATCCATCTGTGCGGCACGTGTGGCCGGCAAAGTTCCGAAAAGAATGCCAACCACCATGGCCGTGGATAGCGAAATGACGACCGACCACGGCGAAATGGGAATTATGTACGCGGGAAGGAAGAAGCGCACCGAGAGCGGGAGCGCCAGTCCCAGCAGTGTCCCCACGATGCCGCCGCTGAGCGAAATCAGGATGGCTTCCGCCAGGAATTGGAGTTGGATTTCTCGATACGTGGCCCCCACGGCTTTTCGAATGCCAATCTCCCGGATGCGAGATCGCACTGTCGCCAGCATGATGTTCATAATGCCTACCCCGCTGACGGCCAGTGTAACGGCAGAAACGAGCAACAGTACGAGTGTCATGATGTCCGCGATATGTGCTGCGGTGTCCACCAGAGCTGTGTATTCGACGACGTCATACACCGATCCAGGACGGTGCCTTGACTGGATGACCTTGGCGATCTCATCGCGCGCCCGCGGCGTGTCCCTAAAATTTTGGACAGAAAAGAACAGTTGCTTCACTGCATTGGTACCGGTGAAATAGCGGCCGACCGGGTAAGGAATCAGGATCGTCTGTTTCGCAATCTCCGACATTCCGAACGTAGGAACCTTTTCTCTGAATGTTCCGATGATGGTGAATGGAATCCCCCGAACCGTAAAGGTCTTGTTGATGGCACGATCCGCGTTACCGAAAAGGCTTTCGGCAAATGGGACCGTGACGTCAGCTACTTTGGCGTGGCTGGTGGTGTCCTCTTCATCGAAGAAACGCCCGGACAGGACTACGAGGTTTCGGACGTCTTTGTATTCTGGAGAAACGCCCAGAACGAGGATGTCTTTCACTTTTCCGTCTCCGAAGCTAATCGGAACCTGCATTTCCAGCATGGGGGAAGACCAGATGATGCCGGGAACGTGCTCGTCGACTGCAGTCAGATCCTCGTAGGTAAGAGAGTCTGGATTCATCCCCCCGCACTGGCAATCCGCGACAACCATGTTGGCGCCAATACCCTGAATAAGGTTGATCGCGTATTGTTTTCCTGTCAGTCCAATGGTGACAACTAGGATCACCGAAGCCGAGCCCATGACCATGCCAAGAGCGGTGAGCGCGAAGCGTACTTTATTGTTGCGAAAGCTATCGAAGGCAAGCGACAGGATCTCGCTCAGCACCATGGTTCTTTTGGCGCTGGCAAGCGTGCGGGCAAAGGACGAACTATGTGTGTTGGCAGCAGCCATGGCTCAAGGTAGCGTTCAGAACAGCAGCGGATAGTTTATCCCCACCATTGTTCAGGCACATCTTCCAGCATACCGCCTGCACTGTATTCGCAGCGGTTCCCCGGATTGAAGAAGCTGCCCAGTGTGCCGACTCAAACAGCGCTTTCATCTCCGCCTCACGGATGTCGCGGTTGACAGAGGCTTTTGGGCACAATCGTTTTAGTCGTCATGGAGTGACCGGTACAATGCGCTGGTCGGCGGTCAAGCAACGTGTTCCAGAAAACGGCGCTTGATCTGTTCCAGCAGACCCTCGTTCGCAGTCCTCCAAACCTCATCGTTGAAGATTTCAACCTCGATAGGTCCGTTGTAGCCGGTAGCGTCGACGGCTTCGCGCAGGCGTCGCAATTCGATGACGCCATGGCCCATCATGGCCCGGCCCATCAGGGTTCCAGGTAGCGGTACCGGCCAGTCCGACACATGAAAGCCTGCAACTCTTCCACTCGCTCGCTCGATCTGGCGCATCACCTCCGGATCCCACCATACATGGAAGGCATCGATCACGACGCCCGCTGCCGGACTTCCAATCCGCTCGGCAAGCTCGTTGGCTTGTTTTAAGGTGACCACAACCGAGCGCTCCGCCGCATACATCGGATGCAGCGGCTCAATGCCGAGAATGATGCCGGACTTCTCCGCGTCGGGCAACAACTCCAGCAGTCCATCCAGCACAGTCGCCCGTGCGTCATCGAGTGTTTGGCCGTTGGCGGGGCCGGAGACAATCACCAGCACCGGCGCGCCCAGGACGGCAGCTTCTTCGATGGCAACGCGATTGTCCTCGATGCGTTCACGGCGTTCCTTCGCGGTGGGCGCCGAGAACCATCCTCCGCGACAGAGGCTGGAGACGCGCAAGCCTTCGCTGCGAATCATCGCCGATGCCTTTGCGGCATCACCGTCAAGTTTATGTCGCCATACCGCAATATACGGAATGCCGCTGCGGGAGCAATTGTGGACCACTTGCTCCAGCGACCATGGATCGGCGGTGATCTGATTGAAGCTGAGACGTTCCAGCAGGCTCATGCGACACCTGCCAGCAACAGAAAACTTCGCATCCTCTGCATCGCCAGAACAGGATCGCGCAGCATTCCAGCCTGATCTGCAAGTATGAACAGTTCGCACAAGTGCGCAGTGGAGCGTGCGCTCTGCAGGCCGCCGAGCATGTGGAAATGCGATTGAAATCCATTTAGAAATGCCAAAAATACGACCCCTGTTTTATAGTGCTGTGTCGGCGATGCGAAGATGTGTCGTGAAAGCGGCACGGCGGGTGCGAGCAGTTGGTGGTAGCGAGGAACGTCGCTAGCGTCCAGTGCGGCCAGTGCCAGAGATGCGGCCGGGGCAATCGCATCGAAGATTCCCAGCAATGCATCGCTATGGCCCTGCTCGTCACCCAGAATCAGCCGGTCATAATTGAAGTCGTCGCCGGTATACATGCGTACCCCGGCGGGAAGATCGCGACGCATCGAGATTTCAAGCTCCGCATCGAGCAGGGAAATCTTGATGCCGTCGATTTTTTCCTTGTGTGCGCGAATCACGCCTAGGCAGTTCTGCATCGCTGCGGCAATGGTGTCCCCACCCCAGTAGCCGTGGAGTGCCGGATCAAACATTGGCCCCAGCCAGTGCAAGATCACTGGCTGGCGAATCTGTCGAAGCACGGCGGCGTAGACGGACGCGTAATCTTCCGCATGACGAGCAACGGCTGCCAGGGCACGACTGGCCATCAGGATGATGCGGCCACCGACAGCCTCAATGGCTTCGCATTGCTCCAGGTAGGCGTCCGTCACCTCCTTCAACGTACATTGCTTGCCGGCCGGTAAATGGTCCGTCCCTGCGCCGCTGGCGACGACAGCACCGCGCGCCTTCGCTGCCGCCGTACTGCGCTGGATGAGCTCCAGCGCCAGCGGCCAGCTCAATCCCATGCCGCGCTGCGCCGTGTCCATCGCTTCGGCTACACCAAACCCGAGCGACCAAAGATATTCGCGATATGCGAGCGTCGCTTCCCAATCGATCACCGCTTGCGTCAGCGGCTCTGCCGTGCGCAACGGATCCACCACGACGTGGGCCGCCGCAAACGCTATGCGTGTCTCGAACGATGTCCGCAACGCCAGTAGCAGCGGCTCATGCGTAGGCGTGTAGTTGTATAGGGTCCCGTCGGTCCGCACCAGCTTCAAAAAGTTCTCCAAGCTCAGCCTCTCAATTCCGGCACATCGATCCAGCGACGCTCGTGCCAGGATTTCAGACCCAGCTCCGCCAACTGCACGCCGCGCGCTCCTTCCAGAAAGTCGTGCGGGAACGGGGCATCTTCTGCAACGTGCTGCAGGAACATCTCCCACTGAACTTTAAATCCGTTGTCGAATACCTGATTGTCTGGAACATCCTGCCAGTACTCGCGAAAGCGGAAGGGGTTCTCGATGTCCGGATTCCAGACTGGTCGCGGCGTATTGACCCGATGCTGGGTCCGGCATTCACGCAAGCCCGCGACGGCGCTGCCCAGCGTGCCGTCTACCTGCAAGCTGAA
>JAJZDO010000788.1 GCA_021805955.1 Acidobacteriota bacterium | reverse complement strand
CTAAGGAACCTCTGCGCAGGTTCGTGATTTTGTAGCGGAGGCGTGAGCGCGGATAAATTCTTAATTGTGAAGCGGATTTCTGTCAAAAAGTGCGGGGTGCGGCTTGCCTTTTTCGTCTCTGTGAGGCCGTTTTTCGGCCTCCAGAGACACTACGCCCTTTGCGGGGCCAGCCGGTTGCGGTGTTGGTACAGGTTCACCAGCGCGAAGGCCGCGCACAGCCACTGATGATTCTTCCAGATGCCACGGTAGCGCACTTTGGTAAATCCGAAGACTCGCTTCAGGATGCGAAACGGATGCTCGACTTTGGCTCTCACTCGGGCTTTGGTTGTGTTCTTGCGTTTGGCTTCTTCATCCACATAGTCCTTGTATTTCGTCCGACGGCAAGTCATATCCTGCGCCTTGGGCGCGGCTTCATGAATCGCCTCGGTCTGGCCTTGATAGCCGCCGTCGCCCCACACCTTGCGCTCATCGCCGTGCAACAAGTCGGGCAGCATGTGCTTATCGGCCACGCTGGCCGCGGTTGTCGCCACCGAATGCACCACCGTCTCCTTGCTATCCACGCCGATGTGCGCCTTGGCACCGAAGTACCACTGATTGCCTTTCTTGGTCTGGTGCATCTCCGGATCGCGCTTGCCGCTGGAGTTCTTCGTCGAGGAGGGCGCATTAATAATGGTCGCGTCCACGATGGTGCCGGTCGAGATGCGGATGCCCTTCGATTCAAGATAGCGGTTCACCGTCATCAGCATCTCGCCGCACAAATCGTGCTGCTCGAGCAAGTGGCGGAAGCGCAAGATCGTTGTCTCGTCAGGCGCGGCGGCCACGCCAAGGTCTACTCCGGCGAAGCGCTGCAGCACCGGCGAATCATAGAATGCTTCTTCCATGCCGGGATCCGAAAAGCCGAACCACTGCTGCAAAAAGTAAGTCCGCAGCATGATAGCCAGGCCCACCGGCTGCCGACCGTTGCCTGCCTTGGGATAAACCGGCTCAACCAGAGCCAGCAACTCAGACCACGGAACCACCTGGTTCATCTGGTCAAGAAACAGCTCGCGCTTGCTCTTACGACCATACTTCGCAAAACTGGACTGCGATGCAAACGTCTGCTGAAAACGCGCCATTCGCTTCATGCTTCCAGTTTATTCAAATACGACGCGGCTTGCAGACTTGTGCAGAGGTTCCCTAACTCGGCTGCGGGTGGGATAATAGCTCGTATGTTTCTGGTCTTGTGGCAATTCGATGTTGCGGAAGACAAAGTCGCTGCCTTTGAGGCTGCGTATGCGCCCGGCGGCACCTGGTCCACGCTCTTTGCGCGTTCGCCGGAGTATTTGGGCACGGAACTTCTGCAGGACGCCTATATTCCTGGCCGCTATCTGACGATTGATCGCTGGATGAACGAAGAGGCATTTCGCAGCTTCCGCGCGGTGCATGATGCCGACTACGAAGTGGTGGATCGCGCTTGTGACGCACTCACGTCCGGCGAGTCTCGCATCGGGGCGTTCATCGGCTGAATCCCCCGGATTTTCTTCCGTTGCCCCGCGATACACTGCTTGCAGAACGTTGCGCGGACATTGCGCGGCAATTTGTTTTTCCTGGAGCATGGATGCGCGCCCTGACACTGACCGCGCCGGGTCAAGCGGAAATCACAGATATCCCTGAGCCTCATCCGCAGGAAGGCGAATTGCTGCTGCGCGTGGAGACTGTTGGCCTTTGCGGCACAGATCTGAATTCCTTTCGTGGTCGCAATCCGCTCATCACGTATCCACGCGTTCTGGGCCACGAGATTGGCGCTTGTGTGCAGGTGGGCAATGCCGGTATTCCAGCGGGAACGCGCGTGGCGGTCTCGCCGTATACGAGTTGCGGCGCGTGCCCCTCGTGTCGGCGTGGGCGTGAAAATGCCTGTCAGAAGAATCAGACTTTTGGGGTGCAGCGAGATGGCGCGATCACGGAGTTGCTGGCTGTGCCCGCGGCGAAGGTCTATCCATCCACGCTGCCGTTTGATCAGCTTGCGCTGGTGGAGCCACTTACGGTGGGCTTTCATGCCGTGGCGCGCGGTCGTGTTGCGGCCAGCGATCGTGTAGCCGTCTTCGGATGTGGCGGCATCGGACTGGGTGCGATTGCCGGTGCTGCGTTTCGTGGAGCGCAGGTGATTGCGATTGATCTGGACGATCGCAAGCTGGAGATTGCAAGCATGGCCGGAGCTACGCATCGCATTCACTCTGGACGTGAGGATGTGGCTGGGCGATTGCGCGAACTCACAGACGGTGAGGGTCCGGATGTGATTGTGGAAGCGATCGGGTTGCCGGAGACGTTTCGACTTGCGGTGGAAGAGGTCGCCTACACGGGTCGTGTTGTGTACATCGGATATGCCAAAGAGCCGGTTGCCTACGAGACGAAGCTTTTTGTCCAGAAAGAGTTGGATATTCTTGGCTCACGCAATGCTTTGCCCGAGGATTTTTTGCAGGTGATTGCGATGCTTGAAGCGGGAAACTTTCCGGTGGATGCGGTGATTACCGCGACCGTCCCGCTGGATCGTGCGGCTGCGAAACTGGCTGAGTGGTCGGCCAATCCAGCCGCGTTTACGAAGATCCTGATCGATATGCAGGGCGAAAGGTAAACGGACGCCTATGACTTTGCCTTTTCGATCGTCACCGAAGGAAGAAAACGTTGCGGACGAGCATGCGCGGATTTTGCCTGCGGGCACGGCATCGCTTTTTGTACTGATCACGGGACTGTTCTTTCTGTGGGGCGTGCCCAATAACCTGAACGACATCCTGATTCGGCAGTTCATGAAATCCTTTGTGATCTCCCGATTTCAGGCAGGACTTGTGCAGTCTGCCTTTTATATGGGCTATTTCGTGCTCGCGCTTCCGGCGGGATTTCTGATGAAACGGTTTGGCTACAAGTTTGGTTTTCTGACAGGACTGATTCTGTTTGCCACGGGCTGTTTTCTCTTTTTGCCTGCCGCGATTGCTGGTCGCTACGCATTTTTTCTGGGCGCGCTCTTTGTGGTTGCAAGCGGCTTGTCGTTTCTGGAGACGGCTTCCAATCCCTTCATCGCTCAGCTTGGTCCCACGCGCACCTCCGAGCAACGACTCAATCTCTCCCAGGCTTTCAATCCGTTGGGAGCAATCACTGGCGTACTGATTGGCACGGTCTTCATCTTTTCCGGTATTGAACTGACACCGGCTCAGGTGGATGCCATGCAGGCTGCCGGAACCTATGCGCATTATCTGCATGGCGAGGTGCTTCGCACTGTAACTCCGTACCTTGTTCTTGGCTGTCTTGCTGTCTTATGGGCGGTGATGATTGCTTTCAAGCGCTTCCCTGCTTTTGTTCAGATGCGCGAGCAGGCAACGGAATCGAATGGACGTTGGCAGGAGTTACTTCACCAGCCACATTTTCTACTTGCCATCTTAGCCGAGTTTCTCTATGTCGGCGCACAGGTGGGTACCTGGAGTTACTTCATTCAGTATGCGCAGGACTATGCTCACACCACGGAAAAAAGAGCCGGATTTCTGCTGACGGCCACGCTGGTTGCCTTTGGGGTGGGACGTTTTGCGGGTGCCGCGCTGATGCGCCGCATCTCACCCAGTCGGCTGATGATGAGTTATGCGGTTGTGAATGTTGGACTGCTGCTTTTTGCCGTGATTCATCCGGGCACGATGGGTGTGCTTGCCATCCTGCTTACCAGTTTTTTCATGTCGGTGATGTTTCCGACAATTTTTGCGCTTGGCCTGAAAGATTTGGGACCGAATACCAATATAGCCGGCTCGTTTCTGGTGATGTCGATTGTCGGAGGGGCCGTGCTCACGCCGTTTATGGGTCTGTTCGCGGAGTGGTTTCACAGCACGGCAAGCGCTTATATGATTCCGCTTGGCGGATTCTTTGGCGTTATGTTATTTTCGCGCTACATGACGCACTATCACTCTCGGAAGCAGAGTCTTTCGACCTTTGAGATATAGGTTCTGGCTTTCAGCGTGAGTTGCGCTTTGCATGGCGCGCAAGATGCGCGCTGAGGCGGCGCGCGGCAAACCTGGCGCCACAGGCAAAACGGAAGAGCGGTCCGAAATGATTCGCTGCCGCCAGTCCGATCATGTATAGCCCGGGCACGGAACATTGAAAATGAGCATCCAGACGGGGCGAGCCGAACTCGGTTGCAATGGATTCCATCAGCGATGCTTCGAGGAAGCGTAGCCGGTTTGTGCGCGGAGCAAAGCCGGTGGCGGCAATGACGTGATCGAAGCGAAGGAGGCGATCGGCGCCTGTGGTTTGGCGACAGCGAACCTCGACGGCTGCATCCTTTTCCATCATCGACTGCACATCCAGCCCCAAGTGAGCGGGGATGCGCCCTTCAAACTCGACACGAGTGGTCCAGTTGGGCGCCGGGCCAAGATGCCGAGCCACGACGCGATGTCGCAGCCGCAAGGGGAGAGCGCGAAAAAGCAGCGGCAGTTCTGCGACCAGCCAAGACCGCCAGCCCAGTCCAAGGGTCGAGCGCGGGTTCCTGACGCGCTCCAGCAGGGGTCGCTGCTTCACCGGGGGATCGTGGAAGACGATACGCTGGGCGCGAGCCACCAGCTCGATCTCGGCACCGTGATTCTTGAGGTCGATGGCAAGGTTGATCGCCGAAGCACCTGCGCCCCAGACCATTACGCGCCTGCCGCGAAAGTGGCTGACATCGCCGTAGTCGAAGCTGTGCGAGGCAAGCTCGGTCGGCAGATGCGCCATGACGGGCGGGATATTGGGGAATGGATGCAGTCCGACGGCGAGGACGACGCGCCGCGCCAGGATGGAGCGCCCGCTCTCTGTTGTCGCATGAAAGCCGGTGGCTGCTCGCTCGAGGTGCGTGACGTGCTCCTCGATGAGATGGGGAACGAATCGACGTTGAAATGCGCGTCCATAGTCGGCGAAGACGCTGCGAGGGACGGGCAGTCCGATGGGTTCATAGTGCAGGGAGTGCTCGCGACAAAACTCCGCCAGCGTGTAGCCTTTGCCGGGCGCGTAGAGATCCGAAGAGAACGCCTCGGACTTGAGCACCATAGCCGCTGGCATGTGCGCGATCCAGGCATCCATACAGCGACCGACGATGCAGGGATCGATGCCACGAGCGTGAAGATGCGCAGCTAAAGACAGCGCGTATGGACCTGCTCCTACGATGTGTGGCCCGC
>JAJZDO010000047.1 GCA_021805955.1 Acidobacteriota bacterium | reverse complement strand
ACCGCGGTCAAGAACAACGGTGCGCTGCGGCCCGGCTGCAGGCGCCTGCGCGTTCGCCGCAGCCAAGACATAGCACAGCAGACAACCCAGCAAAGCGAGCCCGCTCGCCACCGGTCGCCTCTCATGTCGAAGCCCGCGGCGTCGCCGAATCATCGCTTGCGAATTGTAGGCGTCCGTTATCAAAACGATTGTCCAATGCTGAAGAAAAAGTTGAAGTGGCCGGAGTTGCCGACATACGGCGGTTGGACGTTGTAGTCTAGGATCGCCGGCAACAGCCCGGGATCGCTGACCACCGGATACACCGTTGGATTCATGTTATAGCTGAAATCCAGGCGGATCGGACCTACAGGTGTCTTATAGCGCAACCCCAAGCCAACGGCCTGCGAATCGTAGTTGAAGTTGCAGGTCCCCTCTGGACCGGTCAGGTTGTAGCAGGTCTTTACGTTGGGCTGATAGAACCGCAAGAGCGATGGAAGAATGCCCGACGCATTTTCGTACACATTGCCCATATCTTCGAATACGGCGAACCCCAGATTGTTCCCAATCAATGGCAACGGTACGGGCGGAATGCGCAGCTCGGTGCTGTTCACAAACGCTCCGGAACCGCCCACTGGATAACCGGTTTGCAGATCGCGCGGACCCGCGGAATTCACTGAGAATCCCCGGTGCGAAGTCGCGCCGCCGGCATACAGCCGCTCCGGCAAAGGAATCAGATTATAGGAAGGATTTCCGTAGGTGTTTTCAAATGCAATACGCGTGCTGCGTGCCAGAACCCAATTGCGCGTGTTCAATCGATGATAATTCGATTCCTGAATGTCCATCCGATTGAAGTTTGCCTGCGACGCAAATCCTTCCCATGCGAAGAATTGCTGCGCGGAAAGATACCAGCCGCTAGTGGCATTCAATGGATTGTCCCGCGTGTCATGCACCCAGGTGATGCCCGGTCCGCTGACGCGCGTCGGCTGCGACAGCAGCGGGATCAACGCCGCGCTGACCTGCAGGCTGTTCGGGTTTACATAGACATACCGGTAGGCCATCGAATAGATCAGCGTATTGGCCCTGTTCGGCCGCTCTGTGAATACCACGGATCCGCTCAGGGTCGAGGCTTGATACGTCGTCACGTTCTGGTTGCTGACGTATCCGCCCGTGATGGAAAAGTCGATCGTCTTGTGGTTATAAAACTTCGGAACGTCGTAGGTTAGAATAGCTTGCTGTTCCAGCGTGCCGTATGCAGTCTGCAGACTGACGGTCTGGTCCTTGCCGTCCAGGTTGATGCGGCTGACGTCGAAGGAAATACGCGGGCTCATGCCAAACTTGCCATTCGGGCTGCATACAAACGAATTTGGATTGGCCACACCCAGCTCGATCAGCGACGCGGCCGTAGGGCAATTCGTTTGCGGATTGCCCGTCTGGACTTCAAATCCAAAGCCATAGTCGTAATTCCAGCGATGCGCTTCGGTCACGTTCACCAGGACATCTTTCTGCGGCGCAGTTCCGTGCGGGTTCACAATGCCTGTATCGACTTCATTGAATAGCGCCAGGTTGTAAAGCTGTTTCTGCGTATCCAGAATGGCATCGCGGTTGAGCGGATCGCCGGGATGAATCTGCAACGCCCGTTGCACGACCTGCGGTTTGGTGTAATGCACTCCGCTGATCAAGACCTTGTGGACGTAAAAAGGATTGCCTTCGTCGATCCGCACATCGATATCAATCAAATTGGGATCGTCCTGTTCCGGATGCTGCTCAAATGTCAGTTCTACCTGGGAAAATCCATGCCGGTAGTAGTAGTCGTAGAGTTGCAGCCGATCTCCACCCAATATCGCCAGTGAATACGGTTCACCGGGCCGCGTGTTCATTTGCGTCAGCAGTGTGGCATACGGTACCTGCTTCACGCCGGTAAGTTGAATATGTCCGATTTTCTGCTGCGTGCCTTCGTGAATTTCATACGTAACGCGGATGGCAGCCATCTTGCCATTCTGTGCTCCGGGCTCTTTGTCCGAGTCCTTTACGTTGGCAGTCACGTTGACATTCCCGAATCCGTTGCTCTTATAAAGAGCTTGAATGGCATCCACGTCCTGTGACAGCAGCACCTCGCTGAAGATTCCGTGTGGATTGACGCGGTCGGCGGCCTGCACGCTCAACCGCTCTTTCACCAGGTCCTGGTCGAAATAGCGGTTGCCTGTGACCGTGACGGACACAACTTTATGCGGAGAGCCTGGATGGACCCGATATACGATCCGCTCTTCATTCGGCTTCGGATGCTCGATCGCGTGCGTCACGCGCACATCGAAATAACCCTGCTTCTGGAAATGATTGCGAAGATTCTCGTCGCCTTCGTCCAGCAGGTCCGGATCGACGGCTCCTTCTTCGTAGACGGGTACCAGCCGCTTTAAATCGCGCCCGGAAATCTTCGCACCAGTGGCGCTGATCCGCACCGCCGGACCACCCTTGACCTCAAACTGATATGCCACCTCGCCTGTCGCAGGGTTAAAGGTCTGCGGGCCGGCCCGGACAGTAGCCTCCAGCCGGTCTTGCTTTTGATACTGTTTCCGCAATCGTGTCAGGGCCCTCGGTACGGTGTTCGCTGTGACCGCGGATCCCTGCTTCAGCTTGGCGACCTTGCGAAACTTGGCCATCGTCATGTCCGTATCGCCTGTGACTACAACGGAACCAATCTTCGCCTGCTTGCCCGTCTTGACCGTATAAATGACGTCCACCAGATGGTTGCGGCCGGCAGGGACCGTCTTCTCCTCCACTGTGGGTTCATTGAAACCATTCCGCACCAGCGCCTGCTTCAACTGCACGGTGGCCTGCTCCAGTTCCGGCGCCGTGAAAGGCTCGCCCATCTCCAGGCGTGTAGCCCGCTGGATTTGCGCCGCCAACGTCTCCTGCTTCATCCCGCGTATGTACAGTCTGCGCAGAAACATCTGCGGAACTCCACGAAAAATGACCGTGACCTGGCCGTCGGTTTGAACCCCCTGCGCGACAATGTTGCGATAGAGGCCGGAGGCAAACAGAACATGCAAGCTGCTCTGGATATCTTGCGGACGCAATTTGTCCCCTGGTTTCAGTGCGAGTTTCTGGCGCAGACCGTTTAAATCCTGCTCGGAAATGCCTTCAAAGCGAATGCTCCGCACCGGCAAACCGTACCAGTCTTTCAGGTCGTGGTAACGCAGGACGGCTGGGGACGGGCTTGCCGGAGAAGCTGCCTGAGGCTCGACCGCGTGAGGTGCGCTGGCCGCCTGCTGAGCGCCGCTGGAAACGGCCGCAGGCATCGCCGTGGACAAAAAAATTCCCGTAGCGCAAAGCCCTATCCTCGCCGCCTGCCGGAGGCTCGCAAATCCACTCTGTGTGTAACTTTTCTGCAAAGAAATACGCTCATGAACGGCCTGCGCGAGACCGTTGCGCCCCTGAATCGTTGTTGTGACAGCGAGTTAGTGCGAATGGCTCCGTTCCCGCGAATCGTTTATGGACCGAAGTTGCCTTGGCGCACGGTTGATGGGAGGCTCCATTTACCTGTGGCTAGCATACTCAACCTGCCTATCGCGCGTCTTGCTGCGCTGCGAAAGGACCTTTTTTTCATCGACTGTCGAGGAAGAGGCACTCTGTCGCCCATTCCATATACTGGGAGTGTATGACTCCGTTTCCCAATGCGGACTTTCCCTTATCCACCTTCTCTTCCTCGCAGGATCGCTATTCCCGGCAAGTTCTTTTTCCTGGGATTGGGGAGCAGGGTCAGCAAAAACTGTTCGCTGCGCACGTCGCTATCGTGGGTTGTGGCGCGACCGGGGCAGCCGTCGCTGGCCTCCTCGCACGCGCCGGAGTGGGCACACTGACTCTGATCGACCGTGATTACGTGGAATGGAGCAATCTGCAGCGTCAAGTGCTGTTCGAGGAAGAAGATGCTGCCGAAGGATTGCCTAAGGCGGAAGCGGCTCGACGCAGAATTGCGCGCTTCAACAGTCAGTCCCATGTCCATGCGCATGTCGCGGACCTGATTCCCGGCAACATCCACGCGCTCCTCGCGCATGCTCAACTGGTGTTGGACGCCACCGACAATTTTGAAACCCGCTACCTGCTGAACGACTATGCTGTCGAACAGAACAAGCCGTGGATCTATGCCGGCGCCGTCGGTTCCTACGCCGTCACCATGAACATCGTGCCCGGCAAGACCGCCTGCCTGGCCTGCATCTTTCCCGAGCTTCCAACGGGAACGGTCGAAACCTGCGACACCAGCGGCATTTTGAATCCTGCAGTGAACCTGGCCGCATCGCTGGAGGCAGTCGAGGCAATCAAGTGGATCGTCGGCGCGCACGATCGAATGCGGCAGACCCTTTTTTCCTGCGATGTGTGGAGCAACGAAATCTCACAAATCGATACGTCCCACCCGCGCGCGCACTGCACCGTATGCGGCCAGCGCCAATTTCCGCATCTGGCCGGCGTGGGCCGCCCGCAAATCACCCTGTGCGGCAGGAACTCGGTGCAGATCCATGAACATCATCGCCCCATCGATTTCGCGGAACTGGAGCGCAAGCTGCAGGCGCACGGAACCGTCCGGCGCAACGAGATGCTGCTCCGCTTCGACCGCGGCGAACACAGGATCACCGTTTTCAGCGATGGCCGCGCCATTGTGCAAGGCACCACCGACATCGGACTGGCGCGCGCCTTATATTCGCGCTTTATAGGCAGTTGAAAATTCACGCGGGCAACTCCCACCGGAACAATACCCTCTAAGCCACTGAGCAGCCCTGAGAAACGTATGGATGATGCAAAAATACTCCCACGAAAGGGCGGAACGCATATAGATTCCACGATGAAAAATACGCTGCGAACTGCCGATAAGCCCTCGCCGACCCCCGCACAGCCGCTCACCGCCGAAGCCAGGCCGGTGCAGCAGCAACAGCGTCGCAACCCTCCCATTGCTGGAGAGTTGACCGCGATTGCTCAGGCTCAGCAGGGCGACGGCGCGTCCTTTGAAATTCTCTACAACATGCACAAACGCCGCGTGTACTCGCTCTGTCTGCGCATGTTGGGCAATGTCGCAGAGGCGGAAGACCTGACACAGGAAGCATTCTTGCAGCTCCATCGCAAGATCGGCACATTTCGGGGCGATTCCGCGTTTTCCACCTGGCTGCACCGAATGGCCGTCAATGTTGTGCTGATGCATCTGCGGAAAAAGGGTCTGCCCCTTGTCTCGCTGGAGGAAACCCGCTA
>JAJZDO010000663.1 GCA_021805955.1 Acidobacteriota bacterium | reverse complement strand
AAGGAACTGATTGATTTCATCCGGCACAGTCAGCGTGGAGTGATCAAGTGACGGAGGGGGGATCGGAGCGCCTTGGATTGATCGCGGGCAATGGCCGATTTCCGTTTTTGCTGCTGGATGCGGCGCGGGCTGAAGGTTTGCACGTCGTGGTCGCGGCGATTCGAGAAGAGACTGATCCTGAGATGGATCGCCGCGCGGAAGCGGATCGCGGAATCACGGTTCACTGGCTTTCGCTGGGAGAACTTTCACGCCTGATTGAAACCTTCCATGCAGAAGATGTGCGGCGTGCTGTGATGGCCGGTCAGGTGAAGCACAAGCAGATCTTTTCTTCGATTCGACCGGATTGGAGATTGGCGAAGCTGCTGCTGAATTTGCGCACGCGCTCAACGGATATGCTGCTGGGAGCCGTGGCCAAGGTGCTGGCGGATGAAGGGATCGAACTGATTTCTTCCACGGCGTTTCTGGAGCCGCTGCTGGCGCGTGAAGGCGTTCTGACGAGACGCGCACCGAACGAGGAAGAGCGACGGAACATCGAGTATGGTCTGAGCGTAGCGCGATCACTGGCGGAGTGGGATATCGGTCAGACCGTGGTCATTGCAGCGCAGGCATGCGTAGCCGTGGAAGCAATGGAGGGTACGGATGCGACGATTGAACGCGCCGGCGCTTTGATGGCCTCGCTGGACGCAGAGGCTTCGACGCTGGATCGAGCGCTGACGGTGGTGAAACAGGCCAAGCCGAAGCAGGATATGCGTTTCGATGTGCCCGTGATTGGCGTGCGGACGATGGAATCCATGATTCGCGCCGGTGCTGCCTGCCTTGCGGTCGAGGCTGACCGGACGCTGATTTTTGATCTCATCACAGTGCTTGACATGGCGGAATCGGCAGAGATTGCTATAGTGGCTGTTTCGGGCATATAATGATCCTGCGTCAGAAGATGGGTACGACTGAGGGGTTTTTCGCGGGGTCAGCGATATAGCTTTTTTTGCTCGATTCCCGCGATTGAATCTACGTATCCACTCAATGAAGACTGACAGGAGAATTGAATGATGAAAAAGTTTGTGATTCTTGCTGCTGTGATGTTGGGTCTTGCTGCTGTGCCTGCTTTTGCCGGCGACCTGCAGCCAGGCACTGCTGCACCCAACTTTACACTACCTTCCCAGAGCAACACGCCCATCAGCCTCTCGCAGTATCACGGCAAGTGGGTTGTGCTCTACTTCTATCCTAAGGACATGACGCCAGGCTGCACGCTGGAGGCGCATAATTTTCAGCGCGATCTTTCCAAGTTCACCGCTGCCAATGCGGTCATTCTGGGAGTAAGCCTCGATACTCCGCAGAGCCATGCCACGTTCTGCACCAAGGAGAGCTTGACCTTCAAACTGCTGGCCGATCCGAAACACAAGGTTGTCGATGAGTACGGTGTTCCGGTGCGTCAGTTTGGCATCATGAACATTTCCATGCGTCAGACGTTTTTGATCGACCCGCAGGGTAAGATCGTCAAGGTCTGGCCCGACGTGGACAAAGACATCAAGGATCACAGCACGCAGGTACTGGCAGCGATTCGCGACGGAGGCAAGTAGCCGGATTCGCTGTATCGAGTGCAGAAATCACCATGTAGTGCGGAATATGGATGGAGAGAACACGCAAAAAGGCCCGAATGCAGTTTCCTGCAAACGGGCCTTTTTGCTTGCCTTTGATTTGTCTGATGCGGAGAGTCTCGCAGTTACTTCGCTGCGGGCTTCTTGGCAACAGTCTTCTTTGCTGCGGGCGCCTTTTTCGCGACCGCTTTCTTTGCAGGAGCCGCCTTCTTTGCAGGGGCTGCCTTCTTGGCAACTGCTTTCTTCGCAGGAGCCGCTTTCTTGGCGACTGGCTTCTTGGCGATTGGCTTCTTGGCGACTGCTTTCTTTGCAACCGTCTTTTTTGCCGGAGTCTTGGCTGCAGCTTTCTTCGCTGCGGGCTTCGGAGCCGCCTTCTTGGCCGCCGGTTTCTTGGCTGCCACTTTCTTCACTTCAGTTTTCTTAGCTGCTTTGGGAGCTGCCACAGTTTTACCTCGCTTAGTGGATTTGCTGGTGCGCTTGCCGGTTGCAGCTTTCGCCACAACCTTGCCGCCGCTTTTCGCACCAGAACTACTCTGCATTTTTGCGGCAGACTTTTTAGCGGCGGAAACCGCCACAATCTTGATTGCCGGCGCCACTTTGCGTGGTGCTGACTTTGCAATGGGTTTCTCGGCAGGAGCGGGCAGATGCTTGATCGCGGTCTGTGCTTTCCTGGATGTGGATGCTGTGGTAGCCACAGCGCGTGCAGATTCGTGCGCGGCTTTGTGCTCGCTCCGAGTCGTCTCCGGTGCCGGGTCGTCGTTCAGCTCAATATCCTGCGCGGGATTTGGGAACGACTGCATCGTGTCTTCGCCATTTCCGCTGAGTGCGTAATTCGGAATCATGCGCTCCATGCGGATGTCCTTAAGGTGAATTGCAATCTGAACTGCACTGCGAATTTCGATGCGAACTGAATCATTTTGTACTCCAACCTGTCGAACAATGGATGCCTGTCAAAATTACGCAGCGCGATTTTTCCATAATCGCCATCGGCGCACATTTTAGCAATAGCTTGCTACGAAATGCGAGCGCTGACAAGTACGTAATTGACTACTTCTTATGTTTTTTCTTTTTTGTGCTGGGTTGGACAGTGCTGTGCCGTTTTGATTTCGATGCGGAATGAGGTGTTTTTGGAGCAGCTTTCTTGCTTGCCTGAGCGGGTGAGGCGGGATGATGCAATGCGTCAGAAGTGTTGGGTCTTCGTTGGGATGAGTGTGCCTTGGAGCCTTGACTGGAGCGGCTGCGAGCGGTGGTTGCAGGTTCCGTGACGCGGATGCGCTCACCGCTGATGACACGAGTTCCGCTGCGCTTGTTCCATCGGCGGAGATCGGAGAGCGAGACGCCGAAACGATCCGCAATCGTGACCAGAGTGTCGCCTCGATGCGCGCGATAAAAAGTGACGCGTCGTCGTGCGGGAGCTGCTGGAGCCGTGGGAATGACGAGCGCATCGACGTTCTCCAGCGTGTCATCGGCTTTGAGGTGGTTGACCTGAGCAAGCTCAGCGACGGAGACACGATAGTTGCGTGCGACGCTTGCGAGCGTGTCTTCCGCAGAGACGGTGTGGTAGCGCCATGCTGTGCGATGCTCGACCGGGATGCGGCTGATCTTTGCCAGAAATGCCGGTCCTGTGCCGGGCGGCAGATGCAGCTCGAACGGTTCCTGGAGCATGGAAGGTGGTGGGGTGATCATGCGCAGCAAGGATGGGTTGAGCGCCATCAACTCGCGCGGATCGGCATTCACAATATCCGCGGCGAGCCGAATATCGAGTGAGTAGTCAATCTTGACCGTGTCGGTGACGACAGGTGTATCGAGTTGAATGTCGTCAAAGCCGTATTGCTTGCGATTGTTGGCGATGATGATGGCTGCGAGAATTTCCGGGACATAATTTTTTGTTTCTCCTGGAAGGTTGTTTCGTTTGTATAGCTCCCAGTAGTCCGCGTACCCGGTCTTCTGCACAGCGCGTTGGACGTTGCCAGCGCCCCAATCATAGGCAGCCATTGCCAGATACCAGTCGCCGAGCTGGTCATAGAGGAACTTCATATAACGCGCGTAGGCTCGGGTGGATTTTTCAGGATCGAATCGCTCATCGACGTAGCTGTTGCGAACCAGCCCATAGTTTCCGACAGGCATGAACTGCCACATGCCGCCGGCGCCGGATTGTCGATTGACGACCTGGGGCTGGAAACCGGATTCGGCGACGGCCAGATAGATCAGATCTTGCGGAACACCCTCCTGGGTCATGACGCGTTGAATCATTGCGCGATATTTTCCGCTGCGTTCAAGAGAGTGCTTGAGTGTGTTGTGGCCGATTTTTGTATTGGAGAAAAAGTTGATAAATGCCGCAACGTAATCATTGATGGCGAGGGGAAGATCGCTGCGCGTGGTGGCCAGATTGGCGCGCGCTTTGGCCACAAGATTTGGGTCGACCGCGAAGGTTACATCATTTGCAACATCGGCCGGGGTCGGCTCTTCGACAGGTGCAAAGCCGTTGCCCTGCTTGAGCGCCTCCATCTCCAGCCCGTTCACGACATCGAGCGTATGGTTATATTCGTCCAGTAGCTGGACGTTACTGCGAATATCGATGCCGCCGGTCAGCATGGCATCGACAGCAGCATCAAAATGCTTCTTGGCTTCGGTCAATCGACCTTCGTGGTAGCTAGCCTGACCTTGTGCGAGGTCGGATTCCACCTGAGCGATCAGTTGCTGGATTGCCTTCTCGCGGGTAGGTGTGTGCGAGATAGCCGCGGCTTGCTCAGAACTGCCGGAGCGCTGAGAATTGCCGGTCGAAGAGGGTGCTGCAATCGCTGGTGCCGTGGCGGCGGGTGCTGGTGCCGGATGTGTTCCACCGCAGCCGCAAAGCCAGACGATCATCGTCAGCCCAGATATCCCAATCCGATGCGCGAGCATCCGGTGCTGAAGCCGGTCTTTCGATTTCATTCCCTGTCCTGATGGCGAAGTATGGAGGCACTTCGCGCCTCGATCCATTGCATCGCCGGAATCCGTGGTTATGCCGATTGCGCTGGTCTCATGCTTGGTATGCAGGCGCTGCGCGGCAACTTTCTATGACTCTCCCGATGATAAGCTATCTTAGTGAGATCAGCCTTCGGGATTTCCTCCGAAGCGCGTCTCGTCGACCCGCCTATGGAATCGCATCTACTCAGAAATTTCGCAATTATTGCGCATATCGACCACGGAAAATCGACACTCTCGGATCGGCTGCTGGAGCAGACCGGCTCGCTGACGGCGCGAGAGATGCAGGCGCAAGTGCTGGATGCGATGGATCTGGAGCGAGAGCGCGGAATCACCATCAAAGCTCATGCCGTGCGCATGATGTATCAGGCGCGTGATGGTGTTACGTATCAGCTCAATCTGATTGACACGCCGGGCCATGTGGATTTCAGTTATGAGGTTTCGCGATCACTGGCCTCCTGTGAAGGCGCGCTGCTGGTGGTGGATGCAAGCCAGGGAGTGGAGGCGCAGACGCTGGCCAACGCATTTCTGGCGATCAACGGTGGCCTAGAGATTATTCCCGTCATCAACAAGATCGATCTGCCGTCGGCGGACATCACGCGAACACAGGAGGCGATTGAGCAGGCCGTGGGGCTGGATGCGACCGACGCCATTGC
>JAJZDO010000771.1 GCA_021805955.1 Acidobacteriota bacterium | reverse complement strand
TGTTGAACATGCTGTCTTGCCGCACTGGCCAGGAATATAAAGAGCGGGGTTAAACTGCCTGGATCCCATAATATGTTCGCCGTGGTTGCCGACATAAGCGATGGAAACCGCCATTTTGTTGCCCAGTTGTTGCTCAAATGTCAGGTTGTAGTTCTGCGTGTAACTCACTTTCGAGCTGGGATCTAGGACACCGCCAGATATAGGGAGTAAAAACTTATAGGTTGCAAATTGACTTCTGGGTATATGGCCGCGCGGGAATGGATCTCCTCCTGGAAACCCCGCATAGATACTGTCCCACGCTGGCGGGGCGGGAATATTCAGATATAGGTCGATCGGCTGCAGCGCATCCGTTCTCTGGTACAGCAGGCCTTCGGGGAACCCATAGAATATTCCATACGCGGCGCGCACTACTGTCTTGCCCTGACCATCGACGTTCCAGGCGAACCCAACTCGCGGAGCAAAATCTTTCCAGTTCTGTTGGAAGACAGAGGGCTGCAGACCTGCGTCGCCGTTGAAGCGCAGGCCAACAGGCGCGTCCGGCGCAATCGTGGACTTCACTCCTGGCGTAAAGCCGACAAGTGTGTCGTTCAGGTCGATGGGGGGAAGCCATGGCTCCCAACGAAGACCTGCGTTGATCGTCAGCTTCTGATTGACCTGCCAGTCGTCCTGCACAAAGAGTGCGGGCCTGCTCTCCCGCAGGTAGAACTTGCGGCCATTGTCCTGAAAGAATTGTGAATCCAATCCGAGATAAAAGTCGGCCAATGCGGAACCGCTTGTCTTGGTTCCTGCGGGCAGCGCCGCCCCGGAAGGCGCCGCCGTGCGTTCGCCGTTGAAGGTGTTGTCGCCAGGAGTGTAGGAATAATCGTCCGCATCGATCCTGTCTCTCTCGAACTCTCCGCCAAAAGTGATCGTATGCGCGTTCAAGACCTTGACTGCGGTTGCCTTGTAGTCGAACGAAGTTGAGTCCTGGGTAAGCGCTCCGCCGGAAAATATGTTTACAAACCCGTTGATGTTCGCTCGTATGCCCGGAAATATGCTTTCACCGGGGCTGCCCAGCGGTACTTTCTGGCCAAAGTCCTGCAACGACTGCAGGCCAGGAGCTTCTGGAATTTGTGTGCGCGCGAAGCGTCCTGCGCTTGCTGCAAACTCCGCGGTAAATGTAGGACTGAACGCATGCGTGTCCGTAATGATCAGAGACTGGTTGCGAAACAAGTTCAAGGCGAAGAATCCAGTCGGCGCAGTGAACGGCCGTTGGAAATTGTCCTCATTGTAGAAGTAACGTCCACTCAAGTGGTTTTTTGCGTTCAGTATCTGGTCGATTTTGACCAGATACTGCGTGCTATCTATATTTTGATTGGCGTTCGAATTGAAAATCCCCGTCGTAGGGTTTGAGGCAAGGGGAACCAGGTAATTTTGGGCCACTTTTCCGGACAGAGTATCGATGGGAGTTGGAATGATGTTGCCGGGATACGGTAGCCCGGTTGCAGGATCGAAGATAGCAATGCCCTTGGCCAGAAGAGCGGAAAAGTCTCCTTTCAGTTCTGCCGCGGTCGGGACCTGGATTGAGATTGGGTTTGGCGAGGAACGCTGCTGCAGATCTTCCGCCGCGAAGAAAAAGAAGGTCTTGTCCTTGACAATTGGCCCTCCAGCAGTCCCACCGAATTGATTCAGCTTGAAGGGTGGGGCCGTCTGCTGGAAGTAGTTTTTAGAATCGAGCACGGTGTTCCGTAAAAACTCATAGGCTGTCCCGTGAATATTGTTCGTGCCAGAACGGGTTGAGAGTTGCACGAGAGCTCCCGCTCCAGAAAACTGCGCGCTATAGTTCGACGACTGGATCGTAAACTCCTGGAGAGCGTCTGGATTCGGAAGGATAGGTACGGAATCGAAAAATCGGTTGGTATAGATCGCGCCGTCCAATTGGAAGTTATTTTGTGTCGCCCGCAGCCCATTTACAGTCAGACCTATATTGTCCTGCTGGCCGGATTCCGTCCCTACATTGGTAAGCGCAGTGCCTGGAGTCAATGTTGTAAGTTGGAGTGGGTTGCGCCCATTCAACGGCAAATCTCGAATCTGTTTTTGGTCCACTGAGGTTTGAATGCTGGATGTGCCCGTCTGAATGAGGGGAGCCGCCGACGTTACCTCCACCGACTGGGTCGAAGATCCGACAGCCAAAGCTATCTGTATGTCGAGCGTCTGCCCTGTCAGCAGTACCGTTCCCTGCCGTTTCTGTGTCTCGAATCCATCCTTCCTGATCTCCAGGGCATAGGTACCGATCGGTAAGTCGGGAAAGACAAAAATCCCGTCCTGGTTGGTAGTTTCCGTTCGGCTCAACCCAGTGTCCGATTCGGTCGCCGCGACAGAAGCGCCAGGAACAACCGCGCCGCTAGGGTCAGATATAGTACCTCGAATACTACCCACTGCTTGCGCGTATATCTGCGCAGTTCCACATAGAAGCAGGAGAAATGCTGAGAAACCCAATATGAATTTGCGCCCGAAAGAAGCCATATAGTTGTAGATTCCTTTCCCTTGTTCGATCTTGACGATCTTCAGCAACTTCTACTGCTCGATAAACTTGCTACGCGGCACAGCTCAAAACTGCTCGAATGCAAGTCATGCCTGCCCGCGTCAAGCCAACTCTTCCCGCGAAATTATCTTGTGCGACCAATACGAGCGCAACGCCATCTGCACAGGCAAGGAAGCAGCTATACCTGCTTCGAGGGAAGCATTTACTTTCTTTCCAGCAATCACAGCATCCACAAAATTGCCCGTGTGCGCCCGCTCCAGGCTTTGCGTGGAGACCACCTGCGTCGCTGGCCCATCATTCGGTGTCAGGGTATAACCTTCGCGAGTAAGATTCAGCGTTCCTTTGGTGCCTTCAAAGTAAACGGAAGGATGAGGATCGCGTATCGGAAGGACAGAAGATTCAAAGTTCAAGTTCCACGTCGCGTATTGGATGACGGCACTGACTGTATCGGGATTTTGCCGGCCATCGTGCAGTTGATAGATGCCACCTAGCGCGACGGCATGTTTCGGTTCAGCGTCCTCGAGCATCCACTGCGCAACATCGACCCAATGGGTCAGTATGTCCGCCAGCAGACCATTTCCATAATCGGGAAAGTAACGCCACGAGGTATAGCGGATGGTTTCATAAGGTACTTGCGGGGCCGGACCGAGAAACAACTCCCAGTGAAGTCCCGGGGGCTTTGGCTCATTCACGATCTTTCGCGTCTGCCACGGAAAATTGTCCCAGACCGCACGTACAAACAGGACTTTGCCAAGCTTTTGTTGGTCGAAGATTTCCTGCTTCACTCGTAGATAATGCGATCCGCTGCGCTGCTGCATGCCGCATTGCAGGACTTGTTTGCTTTTCACAGCGGCCGCCACTAGTTTCTTGCGTTCGTCCCAGCGGTGGACCGTAGGTTTCTCCAGATAGATATTTTTCTCGGCTGCCAACGCCGCCGTTGCCACCGTAACATGCAGGTGATCGGGAGTCGCGATCAACACAGCATCGACATCTTTTCTCGACAGCAATTCTGGATAGGCGATGGCCGTCTCCGGCGGTTGTACACCGGGCGGAAGCTTCGAAAGAAAGCGGTCGGTCTGGGCATCATACACATCGCACACCGCCCGCAGTTGTACTCGCGGGTCCTGCATAAATGCTCTGGTTACGATCGTCCCTCGCCTGCCGATGCCGATCACGCCCAACCCTACGCGGTCGTTCGCCCCCAACACGCGGGCATACGAGCGTGCGGTAAGCCCTACGGCTGTTGCCGTTCCTGCGCGAACAAAATCACGACGATTCATGCCGAGAAAGCTCCTCGCATCGCTTGAAATGCCGGCCCCATCACCTTCGGGCCGTTTTTCGATCCGTCCAGGCGTTCTTCTTCATTCAGCACCCACCCACGCCATTTTGCCTGTTTAAGTACGGCGGCCAATTGCGCTAGCGGAAACGTGCCTTCTCCCAGACGGACCTGGGTTCCATTTTTGAAATCGCGCAAATGCAGCCCCACGATGCGCCGGAAATTCTTGCGCGCAAACGCCGGTACATCCATCCCACCTTGATAGGCGTGGCCTGCATCCAATAGGAAAGAAACGAGCGTGGGGTCTGTCTGAGAGTAGATACTCTCCAGCTCATTGAATTTCGACTGGGACTCCATCGCCGTTTCGTTGTGGTAAGCCAGCGGCAGCCCAATGCCGTTACAGAATTTGCCGGCTGCGTTCAAGCCTGCAATTTTGTGCTGCAACTGCTCCATGTTTTGCGCCGGCGCCCCGCTGAATATCAGGTGCTTCGACCCCAGGGAGAAAGCGCCGGGCGCCACCTTTTCATACACAGCCGCCGGCGGTAGGTTCGTGGACGGATCGTATAGCCTGCCCGGAAGAAAAATGTGGGTGCCGAAAAATGTCAGTCCGGTTTTCTCGATCTGCCGGCGTGCTTCGCTGGGAGATTGGAACTGCTGCATTACGTTGCGAAAGCCGGTTTCAAACCCTGCGTAGCCAATCTCGTGTATCTGGTGAAGCACATCCAGAAAACTGTCGAACCGTTTGGGATCGATGGCCCAGGCATTGGTCTGGGCGCCGTATTCGACCCATTCACCTTCGCGTGAGACTCGGCGAGTCGCCCTCGACGATCCCGAAAGCGAGAGGGCCTTGCCCGCCGCCAGTGCAGCAAGCGAACGCACTACGGCGCGTCTGGTTATCTCCGTTTGCCCTGGCTGCATCATCGTTTCCCGCGCCTATTCAACTGCAAAGCTTCCTCGGGGGAGGATTATAAGCAGCAGATAAAATCGTTGTCAATCAATAGTTATCGATAGCTATAGATTGGTAGCAAATGAGCCAGAGGAACCACTTAGCTTGCGGATTGGATCAATTTTGGAGCCGCCGCGCCAACCTTCCGGCGGCTTAGGTGGTGTGCTGGTGGGATTCAACCAGAAAAGCTATTCCCGAAAAATATATCCCTGAACCAAATCCGAGAAGGCCGCAATCTGCCGCTCGACCCAGGCCGCATTCCGGCCAAGTTCCATCGCCATCAAATTGGCCACTCGTGGCGTCGCCTCGCGAGTGGCGCGGGCATCCAGGAACAACGCTCGTGTGCGACGCGCCAAGACGTCCTCCACCGTGCGCGCCATCTCATGGCGCACCGCCCAGACTACTTCGCAGCAGCGGTAAGGCAGCCGAGGATGCAGCATCTCTCGCCATTCCGGCCGCTCCGTCGCCAGTTGCTCGA
>JAJZDO010000269.1 GCA_021805955.1 Acidobacteriota bacterium | reverse complement strand
TGCTGCAACAGGCGAGCATGGAGAACGGAATGGCAACGGAGACAGTACCACCCTCGAACGCGACCGCCTCTGAGTCAAAGGGTTCGCCCTTTGTTGGCGAACGCTCGAAGGTTTCCAGCCACATCAGCCAGAATGAAGGCTTGATCTTCGAGAAATCCTCGCCCGGCAAGAAAGCCTATCGGTTGGCGCCGCTCGACGTGCCCGCAGTCGACGCAAACGCGCTGCTGGGCAAACATGCACGCGAAGATCTTGGCCTGCTGCCGGAGGTCAGTGAGATTGAAATCATCCGCCACTTTACTCGCCTCTCTACGTGGAATTACGCCATCGACCTCGGCATGTATCCACTGGGCAGCTGCACGATGAAATACAATCCGCGCGTCAATGAAATGGTGGCGCGGCTGGAAGGCATCGCCGACGCTCATCCCTACCAGCCTGAATCGCTCTCACAAGGCGCGATGCGGGTCATGTGGATGCTGCAGGAATGTTTGAAAGAAATTACCGGCATGGATGCCATCACGTTGCAGCCGGCGGCGGGCGCTCATGGGGAATTCACCGGTATTCTTCTCGTCCGCGCCTACCATGAGTCAAAAGGCAATCCTCGCAAAAAGATTCTGATTCCCGATTCCGCGCACGGGACGAACCCGGCTACGGCTGCGATTTGCGGCTATCAGGTGCAAAATTTAAAGTCCAACAGCGACGGCATGGTGGACCTGGCGGAACTGGAGAAGCTGGTCGATGAAGAGACGGCGGCGTTGATGCTGACCAACCCGTCCACGATTGGTGTATTTGAAAGTGAGATTCACAAGATTGCGGATGTCCTGCACGCCAAAGGCGCGCTGCTGTACATGGATGGCGCGAACATGAATGCGCTGGTCGGCAAGACCCGCCCCGGCGATTTCGGCGTGGACGTGATGCACTTGAACCTGCACAAGACTTTTTCGACTCCGCACGGCGGCGGCGGTCCCGGCTCGGGTCCAGTGGCTTGCAGGAAAATTCTGGAGCCGTTTCTGCCTACGCCGGTTCTCGTCGAAACACCCGAGAACACGCTGACCTTCCACTATGATCGTCCGGAATCCGTGGGCCGCGTTCGCATGTTTTATGGCAACTACGGGATGTTCGTCCGCGCGCTCGCCTACATTCTTGCCAACGGTCCCGACGGCCTGCGCCAGACTACCGAGGATGCGGTGCTGAACGCGAACTATCTCCGCAGCAAGCTGGAGGATGCGTACGAGCTGCCCTACAAAACCGCCACGCTGCATGAGGTTGTCTTCAGCGATCGCCGACAGGCGCGGAATGGAGTGAAGACCGGCGATATTGCCAAGCGCCTCATCGATTACGGCTTCCACCCTTACACCACTTCATTCCCGATGATCGTGCCCGGCGCGCTGATGATCGAGCCTACCGAGAGTGAGTCGAAGGAAGAGCTGGACCAGTTCGTCGATGCGATGCGCCAGATTGCCCGCGAGGCGGAGGAAAATCCAGAGATCATTCTGCGCGCGCCGCACGCGACCCGCGCCTCGCGCATGGATGAAGTCGGTGCCGCGCGCAAACCTGTATTGCGCTGGAAACCCGACGCCGACGTGTCCGAAGCTGCCACATCCGGAGAGAATCCGCCGCTGGTTCCCGCTACCGCGGCGAAGGAATACTAGATGGCCTCAGTCTTTGACGACCAGCGCGAGACGCTCGAAAAGCATGAGTTCATGCTGGGCATTCCTCGCGGCCGCCTCGCCGTCACCCTCGACATGATCACCGACGCGCTCATTCTGGTCGGCCAGCACGGCGTCTATTGCACCTCGGCGCGCAATCCCAACCAGCCCGCGCTCGATCTGCAAACCGTCATGCAGCAGCTCACCGGCGCCAAAGAACTGATCCAGTCGGTGATGCAGGAGCTTGATAGCAAGTCCGATTTCAAGTAGTCGCGTGGCACGCGATCCGCGCGAGAATCGTGTCTCAACCCGGCTCTTTCAATGTCCACCCTCGGGTTCTGCGACCCGGTATATAGTTTTCCTCGGCATACTTTATCGCTTCATCTTTGGTACCGAAGTCCTTTTTCCCCATCAACGTTTCGCCTGGGGGCAGAGAACCCTCCTCAGAGAACGTGAAGGTTTTCGGATTCTCTTCTTCGGCAATTTGAATAAAGACCGCAAAACCAGGTTTTTCCAATAATTTTTCCCACACAATTTCGCTCATGGCATGAGGATACTACGTTAGGAACGACTGTATATGATAGGGACAACAATGCCTATTGGTTACACGACGGACTCTCGACGGCATGAATGGAGCATGAAGATGCGTTTGTCAGTTTTCGTGTTTATTGTTTCTCTACTCTTTTGCCAAACTGCCCCTTCTCAGACGGAAAACGCCGAGCCATCCGCCAAGCAAAACAGCATAGATTCCCTGCGCAAGGCAGCTGACCAAGGGATTGCAAATGCGCAATTCAACCTTGGCGCGGCCTACTACAACGGCCAGGGCGTACCGCAGGATTACGCACAGGCAGCAGTCTGGTATCGCAAGGCAGCCGAGCAGGGTAATTCAGAGGCGCAATACTATCTTGGCGTTGCATATGAGAACGGCCAAGGCGTGCAGCAGGACGACGCCCAGGCGGCTGTGTGGTTTCGCATGGCTGGGGATCAAGGGAACGTTCAGGCGCAATATAACTTGGGAGTTATGTACCACAACGGCCAAGGTGTGCGACAAGACGACGCCCAAGCAGCAATCTGGTTTCGCAAAGCAGCAGAGCAAGGAATGGCCAACGCACAAAACAACCTTGGCGCGATGTACCATGACGGCCTCGGCGTCCCAAAGGACGATGCACAGGCAGCGGTCTGGTGGCGGAAGGCCGCTGAACAGGGTGATGCCGCTGCACAAACCAATCTCAAACTCGTGAATGCGCGGAGCCAACAGGAAAGCAATGCAGCATCAACACCAGCAGACTTATTTCCGTTGCACATTACGATTGAATCCTCATCTGAAGAGAAATTACCTGAAATCGCTTCATCGATAGCCGAAGGAAATGCCATCGGAATGGCACCGCCATCCTTCGCGGTGTTTCACGGTACGATCGACGGGGAAAATCATTGGGTGCTGGGTTGCCGTAGCGAAAACCCGCTGTTGGAACGAAACCCCTGCACAGACCTGCCCCATGGCAATTATCGCGGACGATGGGTGCATGGATACGACATGCTTCAACTCGTCGGAGGCACTCCCGATGCTCCTATCATGCGCTTCTTGGATGTAAGCAAAAACGCAAAAAATCCGCCAACACCTGACGACGCTGCTTTTCGGTCTCCGATTTACGACTTCGCTGCCAATTTTTCCAAAGGAAAAACCGCGCAAAATTATCCGATCCTTGTTCATGTTTATGGAGGGGTAACTCTCAGCTTGCCGGTTGGTAAAATCCCAGCGAGAAGCTCCTGCTCCATGACTACCTGGACGGCTTACCAAACCAACATCGATTGTGTTAGCTATCCGTCTGTCGAGATCGACCGAGGATATGTCACTCTGTCGGTATCAATTGGCAGCGATTCCTATAGGTCGCTGAATTGCGAGGCGAAATGGAAATGGAGCCGGTGTTCGGCAATAGCGCCGGGTTTCTATTTCGCAAGGACAGGCAAGAAAAATAGGCTGATGGTGCTCACGGATGACCACGGCCAACCGAAGGAAGTTGGCTTTTCCGTTCAATAAAGAATCGAGAAAAACGTCTCGACGTAAACTGACTGTCGCTGTTAATCGCCAGGATGCTATTTGATTCCAATCGCCATGGAATCTGGTCCCACGAGATGTTCGACGCGCGTCTGGCGGAAGCCGGCTTCCTTCATCCAACCCATGCAGTCGGCCCCCGCGTAGTCGAAGCCGCCCGGAGTTTCGATCAGCATATTCAGGCTCATCAGCAGGCCAAAAGCGTTCTTCGACCGGTCATCGTCGATCATGGAGTCGTACACAATCAGCGCGCCTCCTTCGGGAATCGCCTCATAGGCTTTGCGGACCAGCAGGCGCTTCTCTTCCAGGTTCCAGTCGTGGAGGATGTGGCCCATCATGATGACATCCGCCTTGGGCAGCGGATCGCGGAAGAAACTCCCGGGTTGAAACCGCACCCTGGACGACAGGCCGTTGGCCTCCACATACTCCTCGAAGATGGGAGCAACTTCAGCGAGGTCGAATCCGATACCGGAGAGGTGCGGATTTTTGAGCGCCACCTGGACAATCAGATCGCCCTGGGCGGGGCCGGCATCGGCCACGGTTTTGTATTTTGCCCAGGGAAATTTGGAAGCAATGGCAAGGTTGGCGCCGCGGCTGAGGCCGGTCATCGCGCGCAGAAATCCCTTCAGCCGCTGCGGATCGGCGTAGAGCGTGGCGAAGACATCGGGTTCACCATGCGCTGCCTCATTCTGCGGTTGGCCGGTGCGCAGGGCCGTGGTCAGGTTGTTCCAATATCCGTAGAGGCGGCGATTCGCCATCTCCAGCATTCCGCCAATGTAGGACAGCTTGTGCTTGTCGAGGAAAAAATCAGTGGAAGGCGTGTTGGAATATTTTCCATCGTGGCGTTCGAGAAATCCCAAGGCCACCAGCGCGTCAAGAAAATCGCGGGCAGAGCGCGGATGCAAGCCGAGCCGTCCAATAAGCGTATTCAGGTCTTCGGGACCCTTTGCCAATTCGGTGAAGACCTCCATTTCGACCGCGCTCAGGAGTGTCTTCGAGGCCCAGAAGCCTGTGCCGGTTTGCAGTATCTGGTCGGGTTGCGGCGCGGTAGTGGTCAAATTTGTGTCCCTTCCTGGTTGGTTCTTGCTGTCCTCGCGAAAAAATTTCCACAAGGGTTTCAAACATGGCATTCGCTTCGCCGGGGTTGCCGCCCTAGGTTTCGACTCTCAACCCCTCAGGCGTGCCCGGTAACGATGGTGTGCGGACTCATGGGGATGGGATGGGCGCGCATTCCTTTGAAACCGGCTTCGTCGTACATGCCGGTCAGTTCGCTCAGCGTATACGCGTCACCCGCTGCTGTGCTGGTTAGCATGGTCAAGGCGAACGCCGCAGGAGTGGGCGGCGATACGCGGTCTTCATTCGGCACAAATTCCAGCGTGGCGCACTGCCCGCCGGGACGCAGCGCAGCTTTTATCTTGTGCAGCAGACCCACGCAGGTCGGCTTGTCGAAATGGTGCAGAAAATTCGTCAGCAGCACGGCATCGTACGGTCCGTTGAAGTCAACCTCGAAGGCGCTGCCGGGCAGCATGGTATAGCG
>JAJZDO010000964.1 GCA_021805955.1 Acidobacteriota bacterium | reverse complement strand
TGGCAAGGTCAGGACGGCAGAGTATGACTTTTATGGTCCGGTGCCGTTCTGGGATACTGGGCGCAATCAAATCGTTCTTCTCACCCTGTTGGAACCTGACGTCAAGGTGGACATTCTGCGTTCGCAGTTGGATATGGCTCGCGAGTCAGGGTACATGGGCACCTCGTTCCATGGTGACAATGCCGTTTTTATGTATCTGGGCGACTGGGAGCGCGGGCTTGATTTTGACAGAGCTGCGGTCTACGAATATCTGCGGAAGAACGCGATGGACGTAAACGGTCCGAGAAATTATCTGGCGGAATACATGAAGCAAGGCTGGATTTCGGATGTCATCCCCGACGGCAATCCCGATCCTCCCTATGCTGGCGGAAAAGCAGGTGTTGCGACGACGCTGGAATATAGTTGGGACGACCATGCGATGGCGCTCTATGCCAAGAAACTTGGCAAGGAAGACGACTACAAAATGTTTCTGGCGAGAGCGCACAACTACCAAAACGTATTCGATCCCTCGGTTGGTTTTATGCGCGGCAAAACGGCGGACGGCCAATGGATTTCGCCATTCGATCCAGGAGAGCCGTACTACAACTTCATGATGAAGGAAGCCTCGGGGTGGTCCACGCTTTGGCTCGTTCCTCAGGATGTCCAGGGCCTGATCAACCTGCTGGGTGGCCGCCAGAAATTCACCGCGAAGCTCGATGAGTTTTTCAGTACTCCTTACGATCCGAAAGGTATCTGCCGCGACTGCACCGGAATGATCGGGCAGTATGTGCAGGGGAACCAGCCGGATCAGCAAGCCGCGTATTACTACGACTGGGCCGGACAGCCCTGGAAAACGCAGGCGTTGACGCGGAAGATTCTAAGTCTGATGTATGGCAGCGACAAATATGGCCTGGCATTCCCGGGAATGGATGATCAGGGCTCAACCTCCTCCTGGTATGTGATGAGTGCGATGGGCTTTTATCCAGTCGATCCATCGAGTCCGGACTATATTCTGGGCAGCCCAATCTTCGATGAGGCGACGATCCATATGGGCAAGGGCAAAACGCTGGAGATCATCGCACACCACAACTCGGCGAAGAACATGTATATCCAGTCGGTTACACTGAACGGCAAGCCGTGGAACAATCCGTGGTTCAGTCAATCGGATATTGCGAATGGAGGAGTCCTGACGCTCACCATGGGGCCATTGCCCAACAAGGAATGGGGTAGCGCTCCCAATGCCGCTCCGCCATCCATGTCGGAGTCGGCCCGGTAAGATCCAAGCCAGTTTTGGCTCTGTTGACATCCTCTGCGCAAATAAGCGCTGTCGTCCTGAGCGAAACGAAGTGGAGCGAAGGATCTTGTGGCTTTCGGACAGCCGCGAGGTCCTTCGCCTGCGGCTCAGGATGACAAACGATTCGCAGCAGAGAATGTCAACTGAACCACCAGTTTTCATATCGCAATAGGGCCGAAGGACGATCTTGCTCATCGCGATGGGAAACGCCCGTTATCATAGGCAACAAGCGCATCCGTCTCATGCCGAAGTTGGGCTAACCATCGCGCGCAAATCGCCGTCCTAATCTCACAGGCGAATATTTGGAGGAATCTCTGCCGCAAGCGCGCGAATCTCAAATTCATTCCACACGGATTCCACCACCGTTGCTAGTCGGCATGGCCATATTTCCCTTCGGTCTGGTGGTCGGGTTCACGATCACCGCACTGCCTTTTCTGCTGACCAATTTAGGCGTCCCGCTGTATAGAGTCGCCACCACCAGCGCGATTGTGATGTCGCCAACCTTCTGGGGATTTCTATTGCAGCCGGTGATGGATACGGGACTGACGCGTCGCGCCTACTGCTGGATTACCGCGGCCATTGCTGCGATTTGCCTGCCCTCAGCACTCCTCCTGCTTTCGCCTGCTCATCTGGGACCAACAACCGCATTGCTGTTGGTGGCGGAGTTGTCCATGGTGTTATTTGGCGGCGCGGTCAGCGGCTGGACTGCGGAATTTACACCGGATTCATTGCGCGGCTCGGTGAGCGGATGGACCAATGTTGCGAACCTCGGCGGCGGTGCGCTCGGCTCATTGGCCGTTATGTCTCTGGCGCCGCACATCTCTCTACATTGGATTGGATTGGGCCTGGCTGGATGCATTGGGTTCGGGACCTTGCCAACTATGCTGTTCCCGGAACCCAGGAAATCCTCATTCCGCTTTCGCCAGATCTTTACCGACGCGGTGAAAGCTACATGGCGAGCCTCCAAGACAAGGGAGTGCCTGACCGGGTTTGCGCTCTTCCTTGCCCCGGCCAGTGCTGTAGCCGCCATTAACCTGTTCTCTGGAATGGGCAGGGACTTTCATACCAGCGAACAAACGGTCATTTGGATCACAGGTGCAGGATGCGCCGCCAGTACATCCCTGGGCGCGCTTCTGGGCGGCTATGCTGCAAACAGGATTTCACGCGGGTTCCTCTATCTCTCCGCCGGCATAGGGGCCGGCTTGACTGCGCTGTCATTGGCATTCGCTCCACACACATCCATGTCGTTCATTTGGGGGGCGCTGCTCTACAACGGCATTGCAGGTGTGGCCTATGCTGCATTCAATGCCCTGGGCTACCAACTGGTAGGACAGAAGAGCGCGGTTGCCAGCACGCAACTCGGACTGTTTGCGGCGGCCACCAATGCGGCCATCGTCTATATGACCTGGGCAGACGGGCAGGGCTACAAGCACTTCGGGCTGCGAGGGCTTTTGTTGACGGATAGCATTGCCAGCATTATCTCAGCGTCCCTTTTGCTGCTGCTCCTGTGGAAGCAACTGAAGAAAAAACCGATCGATGCAACGGGACTGCCTGATATGCCTGTCGCCGCTGATCATTGGCCATTGGAGTCGGAGGCGTAGGACCATCGCGACTAGGTCGCTGCGTGCAGAAGGAATTGGCAGACGCACCAGACTTAGGAACCGATTTCTGTCATCTTGCAGGTTGTCGCAGGATTTCGCATTATTGCGGGCACGACCGAAGCGGCTGCGGCTGGCCGCATTGGAAGAGCGCATCGCCCTATGGAAGGAGGCCTTGCGGCTGCTGCCAGTCGCTACATGAGAGAAGGCTGCGGCACGCGTATCGACGGATTTTCCTGAGCCAGTTTTGATCGACCCAGGCACAACTGTGGCGCAAGTTGGTTCGCGGAGCTACTTGCCATTCTTGCTGCGGAGGTAGCCGCGAGTTATGACCGGTCTGCGAAGCCAGATCGTCGATGGAAAGCCTCCTCCACGGCCAAACGACCATTGTGTTTGCCTGTCCGCTACCTTGCCGACGGATTAGGGACCGACACACCATCCAGCGCTCCTCGACGTTGCCATTCATGTTCTCAACGCCACATTGGAAGGTGCATTTCATCATTGACGCCGATGCTTTCGGCCGCCCATAGACCTAACTTCAGCCTCCTGCCGCTGCTGGGCCATCCCCCAAACTTCGCATGCTCCTCATCTGTTAGCGGCGGTCTTCGGGCTCCCAGGATCCGGGGGAGAGAGGCGCGCCGAACGGCCTTGGCGAAGCGCCTGGCGGTGTGCTGATATCGCCCTTCGTCTGTTTCAACTGCGCATAAGCTTCGACAACTTGGGGATGAAAAGACGGCATCTGCGCTTCGAGGTCTTGCAAAAGTTTCGCTACAATCTCCGGATGGAGCTTGGCAACATCATAGCTTTCGGCGGGATCCTGCACGATATTATAGAGTTCAGGATGCTGCAGCCATGCGCTTCCTCTTGCGCCAGTAGTCCGATCATTGAGATAGATCTCCCCTTTAATTCCCTGCGCAACACGCAATTTCCATTCCTGGTCTCGAATACAATGCACATCGAGTCCGTGATTCCCCATAGGACTGAAATAGAGAAGCGGCTTACGTTCAAGCGTCTTCTCACAGCCGCCGAATACCTGCGAAAAATCGACGCCATCCAGAGGCTTAGGCGGAAGCGGCAGGCTGCACAGGGCGGATAAGGTCGGCAGGATATCGAGATGGGAGCACCAGGTATCCACCACTTTTCCGGGACTTAGGGTTCCTGGCCATTCCGCGACAAACGGCACACGGAAACCGCCTTCAAACGTGGATGCCTTCCGCCCTCGCAATAGTCCCGGGCTGCCTTGATACCAGGGACCGTGGTCGCTTGTAAAACAGATCAGAGTGTCGGAGCTAAGGCCCTTACGCTCGACCGCGCGCAAAATCTCGCCAACGCCCCAATCGATCTCCGCAATCGCATCGCCAGAATTCCCGAACCCGGTTTTGTCGCGAAAGCGCGACGAAGCTCGCGCCGGATCGTGAGGATAAGAAAACGCAAAATACATGAAAAATGGGCTGCCGTCGCTCTGCTCGATGTACTTTACTGCCTCTTCCGTATAACGCGGCGTCAACACTTCACGATCCGTGTCCTCCTCGAGTATTGTCTTGTCGCGGATGAGCGGAAGTGGCTTCATGTCGACGCTGTATGGAACGCCATAGT
This sequence comes from Acidobacteriota bacterium, assembly GCA_021805955.1. The sequence continues at coordinate 779 of JAJZDO010000964.1, read as the reverse complement.
AGGAATCGAAGCCCCGGCTTGTCGGCAGATATTCCGGCGCATCTCCCAGATGCCACTTGCCAATAGCCTTTGTCTTGTAGCCGCGGGCATGAAAGAGATTGGAAAGTAACGTTTCATCGAGAGAGGTTCCGGTTGGCGAATGTGGACCGAATGCTCCGGTCGTGTTGCAGCGCAGCCCGTAGCGCCCGGTAAGCAGGGCGGCACGCGAGGCGGAGCAGATCGGATGGGCCGAGTTGTACCTGGTAAAGCGCAGGCCATCCGCCGCCATCGCATCGATATGAGGGGTTGGCAGCTTCGAACCGTAGCAGCCAAGATCCCCGTAACCCAAATCGTCACAAATCATGAGAATCACGTTGGGGGAACGTTCTGGCCGGCGCCATACCGAGTTGCAGGCCTGAGTGCTGCTGGCCACAGATGGTAAGGCGGAAGTTACGGCTGGCGCCGCAAATGAGGCGGTGAGATATTTAACAAAATTTCTTCTGTCAAATGGCATGGTAGTCTACTCCCTCTTCTTGATTAAAAGGCGATGCGAACGGACAGTTGCGCCTGCCGTCGAGCACGCGTGAGATACCACCGTGCGAGCTATGTCCAACCTCGGCCCCCAGTTCGGCGAATTGAGGATAACTTTGATCGTCAGTCGAATGATGACGACATTTTAAAACTCTCTCAATCTCAGAACGATATACGCGCGGCGAGTTGAAGCATCCGGTTATTCAGCGACGTAGCAGTCACGACGCCGAACGACGGAGTTCCGACGGCACTGCCCGGCTGCTGAAACT
>JAJZDO010000078.1:4063-5257 GCA_021805955.1 Acidobacteriota bacterium | reverse complement strand
TGGTCGCATTGCGCCAGTAACTGGACGGAACAAAGAAAATGTCATCCTTCTGGAGAAGCGGATCGGCAATTTGCCCTTTCTCCAGCTTGACGATGTCGATGTGAATCAGTTCGCGCGTGCCGTCTGGCTTCTTACGGATCAGCAGCGCCTTGCCACGGGCTGCGATGTCAGTGATTCCTCCGGCGAGTGTCAACCCTTCCAGAAGCGTCAGGTTTCTCTCCCTCCCCAGGCCGATGAGTCCATTGCCTACACTCATGGCGCCGGTCAGAGGATAGATGCCGGATTTTCCAACTTCTCCAAGCATGTAAAACACACCGACCGGCATAACATCGATGATGTCGCCGGGATGAACGAGCGTGTTCATGGTTTTTGGATCCAGATGCTGGCTGTCAAAATTCACTTCCGTCGGAAGAGCGCCGGATCGGTGGAGAATTTCGATCTGCTTTCCTTCAATTCCGGAGAAGCCTCCCGCTTGGTTGAGGACGTAGATCAGAGGCGCAGGTGCAGCCAGCGGCAAGGCCAGCGGACGGCTGACCTCGCCGGTGAGGTAAACAATTAGTGTCGAAGAGGTGAGAACCTTAACTGTGACATTGGCCTGCTTTTCAACCCCCTTGGATATGAGTGAATTTGCAATCGCACTCTCAGCCTGAGATGGAGACAGCCCGGCGATTTTTATCGTTCCCGCGTAAGGCAGATGAATATCGCCCTGTGGATCGATGGTCACATCCACATCGCTCTTCATATCTGGAAAGTCGTAGAGGCTGACGGCAAGCGTATCGCCAGGCGCCAGGCCAGGATCGACGATGGCGGACTGGTTCAGGTCGGCGTCTTGAACGGTGGGCTGCGTGGGAGAGTTGGCAGAGGCAGCACCGGCAGACGTAACTGCCGACTGTGCATCCGCAAAGATCCAGCAGCCAAGCAGGAGCGCGATCAGAGCGAGCCTTGTCCGGTTTGATTTCTTCATGGTTCGAATGTCCAGAGACTGTCCGGTGCTTGAAGCGGTTGTTCGAGTGGAACGCGACTTCCTCTCCACAGCTTGTGACACTCGACTTTCGCGGCTTAATCTAAGAATCTGTCCAGAAACTAAGTGGATCGTCTCAGGAGCAGATGAGCGAAGGCGATGTGGATCATGGTTTCGGCTGAAGTATGACGGAGTTCGTAGTCTTTGCTGAGTCTACGTGACCAGTTGAGCCA
>JAJZDO010000078.1:0-3450 GCA_021805955.1 Acidobacteriota bacterium | reverse complement strand
GCAGCGGCTCCAGCCTCATCCACTGCTTGTCGGTCAAATCGCTCGGGTACATGCACCTACCCTATCCACCCAAGCTCTCTCCGCATATTCCTTCCAAGGTTCCTTCGCTAGTTTCTGGACAGGTTCTTAGATAGCTTTTCCCGACCCCGCCCTTGTTGTTCCAAATTGCGTATACCGACATGTTCCCCCCACCTGCCTTTGAGCAGATATTCTGCTGTTTCTATGTTCTCTCAAGAGACTAGTTTACAGGTAAGCTTTATGCGATTTCCTAGACTGAAACACACAATCCACCCAAAATCGGCTTCCGTTCCACAAGCGCAACAAAATCTTCAATCATCCGCTACTCGGGCTTTGAGCGTTTGTACGGGCCGCGCTTCTTTGCTACCGGCTCCGGCATGAGCGAAACCAATTCCTCAACGCTCCACACGTGATCGAAGAGGCCCGCTTCCATCGCTGGCGTGACGCGCAGCGTTTGATGCACCCGGCAGAAGTTAATAGGCGAAATAGAGCGAAACCGCATGTCCGTGGTTCTCCACCTTCTTTGAGAATGGGTAGTGGGTCAGTTTGAATCCACAGGACAGAGATCGGCGCGAGAGCGTTTCGCTCACACTGCTTACAGGGAAGACGCTCTGGAAAGGGCGAGCGGCTATGGAAACACCGCAGAAACCAGCCAGCCAAACAGGGTTTGATCTTTGAGGTCGCCCCGCGCGGCACGTATCTATCTTACCTTACCGAACTCAATGCTGGTTTCAGGCACACAGTGAGGACTGCCGGAGCTGCGCATCTTTTGATGCGTCCGTTCGGCGGTCACGCCTTCTCCGCGCAAGCAGATTATCCACCGACTCCCTGCAGCGCCAGCCTGGCCACCTCGGCCAACCGCGTAATCCCCACTCGAATCTTCTCTTCGGTTGCGTTGGAGAAATTCAGCCGGAAGTGTCGGCAGTCGGAACTATCCGGGAAGAAATCCCGGCCCGGCACAAACACCACTTTCCGCTCGATTGCCTGCAGCAGCATCGCCCCGGCATCGACTCCCTCCGGTGCGCTCACCCACAGGAACATGCCGCCGTCCGGATGCGTCCAGGAATATCCGTCTGGCATCGCCTCGGTCAGACACTGCTCCATCAGCGCAAAGCGCACGCCATAAAGCGTGCGGATCTTGCCGATATGCGCCTCTCCGTCAAAATCGCCCAGATAGCGATCCACAATCCGCTGATCGAGATTCGATGTATGCAGATCTGCCGCCTGCTTGGCAATCACCAGGCTGCGCAGCAGGGTCGGATGCCCGGCAACCCAGCCCACGCGAAGCCCGGGCGTGATGGTCTTGGAGACGGTGCTGATGTAGAGAACGATGCCCTCTTGATCCATTGCAGCGATGGGTGGAATCTCCGTTCCCCGATAGCGAAGCTTTCCATAAGGATCATCCTCAACGATGACAATGCGATGGCGGAGAGCCAGATCATAGATGGCGCGCCGACGTTCAACGGCAAGCGTGATGCCGGACGGATTCTGGAAGTTGGGAATCACATAGAGCAGCTTCGGGCGTTCCCGGCGAATCGCCTCTTCCAGAGCCTCCGGAACCAGGCCCCACTCATCCATGCGGACGGAGACAAAGCGTGCTTCGTAGGACTGGAAGGCCTGAATCGCGGCCAGATACGTCGGGCTTTCGGTCAGAACGCAGTCGCCGGGATCGAGAAGAACCTTTGCGATCAGGTCCAGAGCCTGCTGGGAACCACTCGTGATGAGAATATTCTCCGCAGCACAGGCGACGCCGCGGCTTTGCATCTCCGCGGCAAACTTCTCGCGCAGAGGGCCAAATCCTTCCGTGACAGCATATTGCAGCGCCTGCGGTCCGGCTTCCCCGAGGACTCGCTGAGCGCATTGCGCGATTTCTGCCACCGGAAAGCACTCGGGCGCCGGCAACCCTCCGGCAAACGAAATCATCTCCGGCTGCTCGGTCACCTTCAAAATCTGCCGAACGGCAGACGGGCGCATCTGGCCCATGCGGCACGACAAGGCGTAATCCATACTATCCTCTTCCGTCTTCTCGGATTCCCGCCAGGTCTCCGTCTGGCTGTGTGCTCGCGCCGCTCTTTGCGCCGGAAGCAAAAACGACCCTCCTGAGCGGGAAGGCCGTTTCGTGAATACAAACTGCTTCGCGCCGCGCTTACGCCACCACTTCGATACCCATCGAGCGCGCCGTTCCCTTGATGCTCTTGACGGCCGCGTCGATCGATGCAGCATTCAGGTCCGGCATCTTCTGCTCGGCGATCTCACGCACCTGCTTTTCAGTCACCTTGCCCACCTTGTCCTTGTTCGGGGTGCCTGCGCCTTTCGCCACGCCAGCGGCGCGCAATAACAGGTTGGAGGCCGGCGGAGTCTTGGTGACAAAGGTGAACGTACGGTCCGCGTAGACAGTGATGACGACGGGGATCATGAAACCCGCCATCTCTTTGGTTTGCGTGCGCGCGTTGAACTGCTTGCAGAACTCCATGATGTTGACCTGCGCCTGACCAAGTGCGGGACCGACCGGCGGAGCAGGCGTTGCCTTGCCCGCTTCAATCTGCAACTTCACGTATCCGGTAATCTTCTTCGGGGGTGCCATGCTTCAATTCCTTTGGGATCCGGCAATTGGCTCCTGGTCTCAGCCACCAGCCGGAGGGTTCAAATTTTGGTAAAACGGCTTCCTGCGTTCGCTTGCAACCCGGGTCCGCCAGGGAGATTCCGGGCTAGAAGCTGAAAGCTAATGGCTGGAAGCAGCCCTACTCAATCTTCTCGACTTTGCCAAACTCCAGCTCAACCGGCGTCGAACGGCCAAAGATCGTCACCATCACCTTCAGCGTCTCGCGATCTTCGTTGACCTCATCCACCACACCATTGAAGTTGGCAAACGGCCCGTCGGTAATCCGCACGGACTCGTTCTTCTCAAACTTGATCTTCTGCCGGGGCTTCTCGCGCGCTTCGCTGGAGCGATTCAGCAGAGAGCCGATCTCTTCCACGGTCAGCGCCACAGGCTTGTCGCCGGTGCCCAAAAATCCCGTCACCTTCGGCGTTTCCTTGATGATGTGCCAGATCTGATTATCCAGCTCCATCTCAATCAACACATAGCCGGGGATGAAAACCCGCTCCACCGTACGCTTCTTGCCGTTCAGCGTCTCGGTCACCTGCTCGGTCGGAACGATAATCTGGCCAAAACGGCTCTCCAGGCCAAAAGCCTGAATACGGCTTTCAAGCGACTCCTTGACTTTACGCTCAAAGCCGGAATAAGCATGCAGAATGTACCAGCGGAAATTTGGATTCCGCGGCGCTTCGGCGCTTTCGTTTCCCGGTTCGACGCCAGGTTCCAGATTCTCTTCCATCTCTACTCTCATCTCGTCTTCGGCCGTGGCCGTGATTTCACTCCGGATCAGGAGCCGACCAGCCGATCCATAATCTGCTTCAGCACATAGGAAA
>JAJZDO010000564.1 GCA_021805955.1 Acidobacteriota bacterium | reverse complement strand
AGAATAGATACATCCACTTCTGCTGCAATTTTTCCTGGAATGAGACTTGAATCTGTTTCATTCCCAGTTGGACCAGGTCCGGCTCGGCAGTCGGTAAATCTTGGAAGGAGGACTGGAACAGATCGCCCGAGGTGTCTCCCTGCCATGCCATGGGAAACAGTGCGATTGTATTGCCAGCAAGTTGGAGGGCAGCGACAGAAAAGGCCTGCCCGGTGAGTGCGCTGCATAAGGAAGATATCAAATCACGGTCAGGGCCCAGGGGCAGAGGGCACGTCTGAGTTGCCCGGGCATTCATCTCAATCAGATAGGCATCTCCACTCGCCGCGTCGATCATAAAGTCAAAACCGCACAGACCGTTGAATTTCAACCTGCGAAGGATCTTTTGTACCGATGCCAGCCGCTCACGATCCTGGCAAAGACGAACGATGGTCGCAGGCCCTTTCGGTTTCGCGGTCTGCAGCACCTCGACATCAATGCTGGCCAGCACTTCGCCTTGCCAGCAAGCCACGGCAAGGTTGGCATCCGAGCCGGCCACAAACCGTTGGATGCTGACGTGTCGCTGGTGTTGCATCAGCCAGGGCACAATGCAGTTGGAATCGCGATCGATCAAAGTGCGTTTCGCAGCTATCAAAGTGGCCAAAGGAGCGCGCAACGTTTTGTAGGCTCGCAATGCCTCGGGTAGGGTATGCACGATCTTTACACCTTCTCCGCCGGAGGTGCCATCGGCCTTCAGAACGGCGGGAAATCCGAACTGCGACAACCACTGTTCGACCTGATCTGGGGAAGTGACCGTTTTTGTCTCCGGAATGCGAACGCCTTCTTCGCGAACCATGGTCATGAATTTCTCTCTCGACTCCGTGATGGGATAACTAACTGGGTCCCCCATGGAAATCTGAAGTACTTGGCAAATTGCACTGGAATCCGTGTCGATCGCTTGCGAGGCGATGGAATACAGGCAATGCAGATGTCGTATGGCAACGTCATCGCAGGGAATTACGATGTCCGGTGCGGATGCGTGGATTGCTCTGCGGAACGATTGTAGGGCGCTAACCCCATGAAATCTATAGATTTGCTGGATGGCGTTGGTAGAAAATGCGGGATGATCGGTCGGGCAAACAAGGTGAACCTCGCAGCCGATGCGGTCGAAGGCCATGGCCAGGCGGGCAGTCGAAAACCATCGGCACGTCGTCGCAAGCAAAACTTTTGGAGCCATGGATGTACCTTGAAAGGCAGCTTTGGAGCAGAGAAACTGTGATAAATATATGTTTACCGAACGAATCGCTGGTCAGATTTTACAGAAGGCAGGCCCGTAATAGCGGGAATGTCTCGCTGTGTATTGTTTGTGCAGCAGTAACGACTTTAGACCTGGAAAGACGCAAAATCCTGAGGGAAGCCGGGAATAGACGCTTCCAACCTGGTAGTGGAATCCCCTGCCAACGATCGAGGGATCAACATGGATTCTGTTTTGGATGTTGCAATTGTTGGAGCAGGGCCTTACGGATTGTCCCTAGCTGCGCACCTGCAAGCGCAACGGATACATTTCGGCATCTTCGGTCCGGCCATGGAAGTCTGGCGGCAGCACATGCCGCAAGGAATGCTGCTGAAGTCGGATGGGTTTGCCTCGAACCTTTCCGATCCAGACGGCAGTTTCACCCTGAAGCAGTTTTGCCACGCACGCGGACTCGCGTACGACGATACTCGGGTGCCGGTCCCACTGGAAACCTTTGTTGAGTACGCGCTCGCATTTCAGGAAAAACTTGTTCCACAACTGGATTCGCGACGGGTGGCAAAGATTGAGCGCGCGGCCCGCGGCTATCGGATCCAGTTGGAAGATGGTGCTCGTTTCGAAGCGCGCCGCGTAGTGCTGGCGGTTGGCATCAGCCATTTTTCGTATGTACCTGGATTGTTGTCCCATCTGCCGGAACAGTTGCTAACGCACAGTTCGGCCCACCATGACTGCTCTGTGTTTCGCGGCAAGAAAGTCACAGTCATCGGCGTTGGCGCTTCCGCAGTCGATCTGGTTGCGCTGATGCATGAGAGTGGTGCGGATGTTTCTCTGGTGGCCAGAGATTTGAAAATGCGATTTCACGATGGGCCAGGGCCGGGATCGCGTTCGCTTTGGCAGCGGATGAGGAATCCATCATCGGGGCTTGGTCCGGGGTGGAAATCACGACTTTATACCGATGCGCCTGGACTGTTCCGGCATCTGCCGGAAAGTCTGCGGCTTCGAATCGTGAAAAATCACTTGGGTCCCGCGCCTGGATGGCCGATGAAGGCGCGCGTGCAAGGAAAAGTTCCCATGATGCTGGGATACACGATTGCGCAAGCGGTCGCATCGAACGGGGGAGTGCGCTTGTCGTTGCGGTCGGAAGACGGCAATTTTATTGAGCATGAAACCGAGCACGTCATTGCGGCTACCGGATACAAACCGGATATCCGGCGTCTTGGTTTTCTGGATGCAGCGATTCGAAACGAGACTCGGACCGTGGCAAACGCGCCGAAGTTGTCCGCCGATTTTCAATCGTCGGTGCCTGGATTGTATTTTGTTGGAATCGCGGCCGCCAACGACTTTGGTCCCATGATGCGATTCGCTTATGGTTCCGATTACACCGCGCGCCGGGTCGCGAGCCATCTGGGAAAAACGATTGCCCAGGAAATTAGCAAGGCGGCTGCGAAGCGGGTTCAGGCGTATCAGACATAAGCGGTGCCGGTTCGGGCAACGATCCGCGCGCATCCGCGAGGTTCTGGTTCCATGCGGTGAAGGCTCTCCGGCCATCCGAACCCGGCAGCGGCACAAGGTTGCTTGCAACCAGGACCAGGTTGTAGATCGCCAGCCAGTGTCCGATGCCTGGGACTGTCCACAGGGCGGCCGCAATCAGCGCATTCACCAGCGGCCCGCTCAGTGCGATCACTGCGTCATCGAGCGGCATGCACGCTGGTTCGCGTCGTATATACGATCCTCGCAGGCAGAATCCGATCTCGCGGATTTTTATTCCTGAGGCCCGCGCGGCCAGCAGATGGCCGCATTCGTGCAGCAGGAGGCTGGCCAACGTTAACAACCCCAGCATCAACCCCGCGGCAAGATGCCCGTCCATCGGGCCGAGTCCGACGAGCAAAACCGCTCCCGCCATCGCCATCCCACCCCGGTGCATTCGAAATGCGACCACCTTGGCCTCCACCCGGCGCGCCGTTGAGGCGCGCAATACCTGAGGGTGAAGCAAGGCGCTGGCCAATCCGGCAGCGCCTCAGAAAACAGCGCATTTTGGAGATTGTGATGGCTGCGGGTGGGCATTGTCTTACCAGATGCCGCAGAAAGGCGCAAAAATATGCGCAATTACTGGATCCAGAAGGCTATAAATCCGAAAAACGAGGAACTGCGCTTGCTGCAATGGCAGGCGTCTCTTGCCGCTGGCACGATCTGAGACATACGTTCATCAGTCGATGCGGAGAGAATGGGATTGCGGATCAAACCTTGCTGGCGCTGGCGGGTCAGTTGAGCCGGAAGGTACTGGAGCGGTACAGCCATGCCCGGAATGAATCGAAGCGGGCGGCGGTCAAGATGCTCGACATCCCCGCAAGAGAAATACCTACCCACAATTTCCACCACAGTCAGAGGATGCAACATCGGGCAATATCATGTAAGTCTTTTGTTTTTATGGTCGGGGCGGAGGGATTCGAACCCCCGACCCTCTGCTCCCAAACCCGATTTAGCGGCCTGTTGAAGGCTGTTGAAATTGAGTTAAGATAAGTAATTTTGATTGAATGGTTTACTGCCTCCATCCCAATCACTATTGATCCTTGTGGTTTCAGGATGCTTTGACCGCTACAAAATCGACTACAGCGCGGCAACTCAGAAATAAATCGTCCCTGTTTAGGGTAGAATTATTCCATGAAGGAAAATTCATATACTCCGGCCCAAGCCTCTGCTGTGGCGAAGCTGCCCATGAAGGCGATCCACAAGCTGATCGATGGCCGCCTGATCCGTCCCCGAATGATGCGCAGGGGGCGGGAAATGCAGCGGCTCCTTTCTTCGGAACAAGTGGTGTACCTCAGACTCGAGGCGGAAGGTGTACGGCTACTGCCGCTCGCAACACGGCGCGAGGTGGCGCGGACCATTATGTCCGATCCGGACGTCAACACCATAGTTGTTTCAGGTGGTTCGGCTTTGGTAATCGAGGTGAAGAATGCGCGCCGAGAAGTGGAACAGGAACTGAAGCGGCTGCGGAAGGTGCAGCGAATGGTCGTTTCAGACCCTGAGATCATGCACGGCACGCCGGTTTTTCAGGGAACCCGCGTTCCTGTAGACCTGGTGGCGGAGATGGTCGCTCAGGGCGCTACGACCGAAGATATCCTTGAGGGATACCCTGCCCTGAACCGCGAGCAGGTGGAACTGGCTCCGCTTTACATGCAGGCATTCCCGCGTAGGGGCCGTCCGGCCCAGCGCCCGTGGGCAAAGCAGAAGCCGGTGCGCATCACGCACCAGCGTCGTACGGTGGCCTGAGCTTGACTTCATTGCGCGCAAAATTCCTGATTGACGAATGCCTGCACACTTCCCTGGTCGAACTCGCACATGCTGTGGGTCATGCTGCGGACCATGTGAACTTTCTCGGGCTGGGCAGTGCCAAGGACTGGCAATTGATGGACACGATTCAGGAGCGCGACTACACCTTTGTGACCAATAATCGGTCGGATTTTCTCGCGCTGTACCGCCATGCGCCAGTCCATGCGGGTCTCATCATTATCGTCCCCAATGTGACGCCACTTCGTCAGCGGGAACTGTTTCAAGCTGCGCTGGAGCATATCGGCCACGGCGAAACAGTGAATGCAGTCATCGAGGTAGAGTATCGCGGCAACCAGATTGAATGTCGCGAATACCTGCTGCCGCCGGAATAAGGCCTGACCCTATCCGGCATGGCGTCTTTTCCCTGCTTTGCACGTTCCTTGCATTGGAATCCGCTTCGACCCTGGCTGCGCGGATGCTGTTGAGGAGTTGTTCGGCGGACTCGTAGTGATGAATGTGTTCTCGCGGATGCTACCGCCAAAAGAACTTCCCGCCAGCACGGAACCGACACGCCACTGAGAGGCAGTACGGTAGGCAAAAGACACGCACCCGCTACAGTATTCGCTACAGTGTTTTTTATGGGGATGCGCGAATGCGCTACGCGAATGCGCTAAGTGATTGATTCAATGGTCGGGGCGGAGGGATTCGAACCCCCGACCCTCTGCTCCCAAAGCAGATGCGCTACCAGACTGCGCTACG
>JAJZDO010000937.1 GCA_021805955.1 Acidobacteriota bacterium | reverse complement strand
CGGGTTTCCAGCGGATAGCCTTGGGCAAAGCCGCGTGCCTTCATCAAGGCTAAGCTGAGCGATGGGTCGGAATCGCGAAGAATATCGAAGTTCTGGAGTGAGCAATGCGCGTATCGTTTCGGGATTCGGGCCCGTTTCAGGCGCATCTCCGATCTCTTGCTCATTCGGCACGAGCACTCGACAGCATATTGTTCTCCGCCGCGCAGCAATAACGTGAACCCTAGTCCTTTGCATTCTGGGCATACAGAGGATGTGTTTTGAACCATGACGGCGTCGTCCTGCAATAAGTATCGCAGGCCAGGGCAGAATCGATGGCGAAATCCTGGATTGCAGGCTGTGGGAATCTCGCATAAACTAGTAGGTAGCGTTTTTGAGAAAGGTTTCAGTCCCAATGCCGAAGCAAGGAATTCATCCAGCCTACGATACGATTCGCGTGCAATGCGCCTGCGGTCATAGCTTTGAGACCCGCTCGACCCACAAGGGCGACATTCACATGGAAATCTGCTCCAACTGCCACCCGTTTTTCACCGGCAAGCAGAAGATGATCGACACCGCCGGGCGCGTGGAGCGCTTCCGCCGCAAATATGCGCAGTCGGACTCCTCGAAGGCAGAGGCCGCCGCAGCCGGAACCGCCAAGTAACGAATCGTCGAGTCGAAATACACTGAGGCCTCCGCCGCGGCGGGGGCCTTTTTGATGGTTTATGGTTGTGGCAGACGAATGCAATGATCGAAATCGACGTGCAACGCTTTTTGCGACGGGTCAAAGACTTCGAGTATTCGATGAAGCTTTGCAATGATGCAAACAGTATGGCTGAAGTCGAGTTTCCGGCAACGGATAAGTTTCGGAGTAACGAGAGCCTGCAATCTGCGGCACTATTGGGCATTCACGCAGCGATTTCCTATGCGGATGCCTTGCGAATCGGATTGAGTGATGCAGCGATATCAGCGGACAACCATCAAGAAGCCGTGGGACGACTGAATCAGGCACTCGTCGATAAGAAAGTCAAAGACCTAAGCGGAGTCCAGCGATTCAGCGCTTTGGTTGGCAAGAAGAGCGACATTGCCTACGGAAAAAAACGAACTAAAGAGAAGGAATTGAAAATGATCATCGAAAGCAGCCAAACATTTTCAGTTTGGATCAGCAAGCTCGGGAAGCAACTGAACGTGGAGGGATGGGGAGATGCCGCCACAGATGAATGAACAAATCATGATCGGACGCGCAAAGAATGCGTTGCTCTCCTTCTTCGAGCAGCGCCTTTCTGTTCCTAAGATTTATCTTGATGCTGACTGGCAGGGGAAAAAGGTGGACGTACTGGGCATTGACCGGGCCGGCGTCGGGGACGTGTCGGTTGCGCTCGTGGTGCACATACCGAGTACATCGATTGCGCTTCACGAAATGCATCATCCCATGCCACGCATAGAAGCATTAAAGCTAGTCCCCCGAGATTTAATCGAAAACTTACTCAACCTACCGGCTCATTTCAAGTACATAGTTGCGGTCTTAGAGGATGTTCGTGTCTGGGAGTCTGAGCGAGGCCAAGCTCTTACTGAATGGTTGTCAGGAATGTCACAGATGTTTGCTCCTGATGGTGTGGGACGCATCGGAATCATTCTTGTCGATCTTCGGAACGAGAGGCCAAACATTTCGGTTCGGATTTCTGCGGAGCGTTTTCGATCCAAAGAGAATATCTATGATCTAGCGGATGCCTTTGCCAGAAGCCACAAGGCTGATTCAGAGGTTAGAGAAATCCCCTTGTAATGAAAAAGCACTGGGACAATCCGGCGGAGCATGCGATGCCTGCGATGGCCCGCGTGCCTGCGTCGCTGCTCATCGGCGCGGTTCGGATCGCGCCGGCGACGGTGCTGGCTCCGATGGCCGGTGTCACGGACACGGTCTTTCGCCGGTTCATTCGCAATGCCAGTTTGTTCAGCCAAAGTGCAGCGCAGGAAAGCACGACGGCAGAATTTGCCGATGAGATTGAAGCTAGCGTCACCAATCAACAATCCGGCTGCGGGTTGATTATGACGGAGTTCACCTCCGCCGACGGCTTGTCGCGGATGCGCGAATCGAAGCGCAAACGATACCTGACGTACTACGAAGACGAACATCCCATTGCGGCACAGCTTTTCGGCTCCGATCCGGAGACATTGGCGGAGGCGGCGCGCATTGTGGAAGATGCGGGCTTCGACATCGTGGACCTGAACCTGGGATGTCCAGCCAAGCGCGTCGTCAGTTGCAATGGAGGCAGCGGCCTGCTGCGGGACCTTCCCTTGATCGCGCGTATTTTTGAGCGCATTCGCGCGGCGGTCAAGATTCCGTTTACCGTGAAATTTCGGATGGGATGGAATGACGACAACATTGTCTGCGTGGAACTGGCGCGGCTGGCCGAATCAAGCGGATTGGACGCCGTCGCGCTGCATGCCCGCACACGCGAGCAGGGGTACGCCGGCCAAGCGCGATGGGAGTGGATCGGCGCGATCAAAGAAGCGGTGACGATTCCGGTGATTGGCAACGGCGATATTCGCACTCCGGAAGATGCTTGCGCGTTGGTCGCCGAGACCCGATGCGATGCGGTGATGATTGGCCGCGCCGCGCCGGCCAACCCGTGGATCTTTCGCCAGATTGCGGAATACACGGCCAGCGGAACCTACACGCAGCCTACCGAGTCCGATCGCTATCATCTGATTCGGACCTACTTTTCCATGCTGCTCGATGAAGAATATCCGGACGCAACCGGCAAGATGAAGCAATTTGCTTCGTGGTTTACGCATGGCGTTCCGGGCGGGGCAGGATTGCGAAAGGCAATCTACGAAGCGAAGACGGGGACTGGAATCATCGAAGCGGTGGAAAAATTCTTTGTGCCCAGACTGGCCGGTGCCGCGATGGAAGCCGACGTGCCAATCGGGGCCCTCATTTCATCGTAAATTGATTCGCCGTCATTCCCAGCGAAGAATCCAGATGAGAGCCGCGCGGATTGTTCAGCGGACATTCTCTGGATTCTTCACTCCGCTGCGCTTCGTTCAGAATGACCCACTTCTGAGATGATCGACACCAACGGAGGAAGCGCGTCAGGCGTGCCGCTCGCGGCGTTTGCGGAAGACGACGCGAATTTTCTCTCGCCAGCGTTCGTCGAGCGCGATCAAGGTCCAATCCACCTCCGGCGAAACGTAGCGCAGGACGACTTCGGTTGCGGGATGGATGCGCAATGCGGGCGCAATCAGATAGAGCACCGGGGCCTCCGCGCGAAGCTGCTTGCCGGAAAAATAACCGAAGCGCTCCAGATCGCTTTTGGAATCGGGGCTACCGGCTTTCCCGGCAACGGGGCGATGATGTTGCCGCACGCGCACCCAGTAATCGAGAGCCTGCAAAGCCAGGTGCAGGTCTTCCTCGGCTTTAATTTCTACAACCACCAGGCGGCCATCCCGCCGCACCGCCAGTAGATCGAGCACGGCGCGATCTGCCGCGGAGAATGCCGGCACCTGCGCGTAGACAGGCTGCGGCTCTATCATGGCGTCGATCGAATCGAGCGAGCGTCGCAGCATGGATTCCAGCCAGCGTTCCGGCTGCTGGCGATAGAGTGCGTCGCGTTTATCTCCACTTGGCTGTCTGCGGGCAACGAGTGCGGCAATCATCTCGCGCAGCTTCGGCGCTGACTCCTCCGTCAACTTAGTTGCGTTCGCCCCGCTGCCAAACAGAATTTCTTCTGAGCGGACAAAGCTATTTTCTGCCGCGCTGATCCGCACTCGCGCGAACTCCAGGCCGTTCCACAGCAGGCCGACCTCGCTGCCGCTGCGAAAGACAACCTCCATGTGTGCGACAGCATGGGGAGGAAGCAACGCCTGCACGTGCTGGATGGCAGAATGAAAACGTTCCTCGGCGGCTATTGTGTTGGGCGCGTGGACCAGGCGAGATTCGAAGTTTCCCTGGTCGATGAATTCTCGCTGGTACAGCTCCTCGGTTTTTTCGTCGAGTTCATACAATTCCCACTTCGCCGCGCGCGAGTTCATCCACGCCAACCGCGCCGCTGTTACGGCGGACTTGCCTCGCGGCAGAATCAGCCGCAGCCCTTCCACCAGGCGTCGTCCGCCGCTCTGTTCCCGGCAATGCTGCAGCCAAAGCACGCCCAACGTCAGCACGCCATCGACGAGTGCCTGGCTTTCTTCTCCATTGATTGCAATCACAGCCCAGGCAGAGTTGCCGCGCACCAGCATTCCGCGCGCGTAGGAGGGGCCGAAGCTTCGCTCCAGATCCATCGCCGTGCGTAATCCATCCACCTGAAAATCTGGAAAATAACGCGGCAGCAGGCGTTCCAGCAGAGGAATAAACCGGGTGCGGGTGTTGTCGCGCTGCGAAGGCAGACGCCGTTGCTGGGGCTGCAACTCCATTGTCTGCGGCTTGGTTTGGCCCATACGCAGGACATGCAGACGCAAGCCGGTTTTGCGCACCGTGATGTCGACCACGTGGCGGATTACATTACGTTCTTCCGACCACACATGCAGCACGCAATGGCCATGTTCCGCGGTAATAGTCGTGGTGGCCAATCGAAGGTCAAACAGAATGCGGCCGTTTTCCAATAGCACGGAGGCAGGCTGATCCTCCAAAAAAGTTTGCAGCTGGAGTGCAAGTTGCTCTGGATTGGGCCCGTCTACCATCCCATCCGCTCGCGCAACGCGATGATTTGGGCGGTGTGATGGCGGCCATGCCATGCATACAGCGCGGCGACCTGCTCCAGGGTTTGAGCGCCGGATTCAGGATGTTTGTAGCCGCAGTGTGTCCAGCTGATTTCGTCCAGCGAGCGCAGAAGGGCGAACCAGCGAGTTTGCAGAGCGTCAAGAAGTTGCAGCGAAACCTCGACTGGCTGGGTGCGCGCGTCCGCGAGTTCAGCCCATAAATTTTCCTTGTAAGGGGTGATCGACGGCCAGTCCTCGGTCAATGCAAGGCGCACTCGACCGCTGGCCTGCATGTGGCTGTCGGCGACATGGTGGACTGTTTGCCGCACGCTCCAACCGCCTTCGCGATAGGGAGTGTCGAGCTGTGATTCCGAGAGGCCGCTCACCGCGTTGCGTAGTTTTTCCGGCAGTTCCGCAATGGTTTTCATGGCCTCTTCACGCTCGGCTTTGGTGAGGTTGGTGGATCGCACGAATTTACCGATGGGGTAGCGCGCATCGTTGTTCATGCCCTCCACGCTACCACGGAACGTTCGTCTAGGCCACGAGACACACGTGTATGCGTTGTGCGCCGAATTTGGGCGTTGAATCCCAGGGCAA